>JAWWCG010000059.1:0-11181 GCA_033720555.1 Kiloniellales bacterium
AATAAAATTATGAAGACCCGCAGATGCCAGAACCTCGCCAGGCCCCGCAGCGGGACTCGCAGCGGGAAACGGAGCGGGCTGGCGGGCGCCCGGGCGCGATCGTCCTTGGGCGCTCGGCGCGGCTCGGACGAGCGGCGCGGATCCGAGAAATGCGGGATTCAATCTAACATTTCCAATTCGTTAGGGACCCTTTGGCATTGTTCGACCGTGCCGGTCGCCGATCGGGGCGGCCAGACGCTGCAACCTGAACTGGATCAGGGATGACGGAACAGGCGCGAAAGATCGGCCACGTGATCTCCGTATCGGGAGCCAAGCTGAGCGGCGTCATGTCGCCGGTCGGAGACGACGGGATGAACGGCTCGGCCGCCGACGCGGGCCGGGCGCTGCAGATCGGCAACCTGGTGAAGGTCACCATGCCGAAGTCTGTGGCCTACGGCTTGGTCAGCAAGCTCGAGATCCGCGATCCCTCGGGACCGCCCAACGGTCACGATTGTCGCATCATCGAGATCGATCTATTCGGCGAAGCGCTCGCCAACGGCGCCGGGGCCAACGGCGCCGGGGCCAACGGCGCTCAGGCCAACGGCGCCCAGGCCAACGGTGCCGCGGCCAATGGCGCCGCGGCCAACGGTGCCGCGGCCAATGGTGCCGCGGCCAACGGCAGGGCGCAGGGCGGATTTCAACGCGGCGTGTCGGTCTATCCCAGCCTGGGCGACGAGATCTATTCGGCCAGCAGCGACGAGCTTGCCGAGATCTACAAGCGGCCGACGGTCGCCTCGGCGCGCATGGGGACCCTGCACCAGGACCAGGATCTGCCGGTCTACCTGATGACCGACGAGCTGCTCGGCAAGCACTTCTCGATCCTCGGCACCAGCGGGTCGGGCAAGTCGTGCGCCCTGTCGGTCATCCTGAGCTCGATCCTGGACGACAATCCCAGCGGCCACGTGGTGCTGCTCGATCCCCACAACGAATACAGCCAGGCCTTCGGCGAGCGCGCCAACGTGATCACCACGGAGGACCTGCAGCTGCCGTTCTGGCTGCTGAACTTCGAAGAGATCGCCGAGGTGTTCTGCAGCCCCGAGCCGGCCTCCCGCGAGGCCGAGATGGGCATCCTCAAGGAGGCGATCATCGCCTCCAAGCTGAGCTTCGCCGGCGACACCGACGAGGCGGAGTACCTGACCGTCGACACGCCGGTGCCGTTCCGCCTGTCCAGCCTGGTCCAGCACATCGACAAGGCGATGGGCGACTTCGAGCGCACCGAGCAGATCCGCCCCTATCTGCGCATCAAGGGGCGCATCAACCGGCTGCGCGCCGACCGGCGCTTCGCCTTCATGTTCTCCAGCGTGTCGGTGCGCGACTGCATGGCCGACATCATGTGCAACATCCTGCGCATTCCCGTCGACCGCCAGCCGATCACCATCTTCGACCTGTCCGGCGTGCCCTCGGAGATCGTCAACGTGCTGGTGTCCCTGCTGTGCCGCATGATCTTCGACTTCGCCATGTGGAGCGCGCGCGACCAGGCGGTGCCGGTGCTGGTGGTCTGCGAGGAAGCGCACCGCTACATCCCGCGCGATCCGGGCGACGGCTTCGGGCCGACCCGCAAGGCGATTTCCCGCATCGCCAAGGAGGGGCGCAAGTACGGCGTTTCCCTCTGCCTGGTCACCCAGCGGCCCTCGGAGCTGTCCGAGACCATCCTCTCCCAGTGCAACACCCTCTTCGCGCTCCGGATGAGCAACGACCGGGACCAGGAGTTCGTCCGCCGGGCGCTGCCGGAAAGCGCCGCCGGCATGATGGGCGCGTTGCCGGCCCTGCGCACTCAGGAGGCGGTGGTGGTGGGCGAAGGCGTCACCCTGCCGATGCGGATCCGCTTCGACAATCTGGCCGGCGAGCAGAAACCGCTCAGCGAGACCGCGTGCTTCTCCTCGGCCTGGCAGCAGGACACCGAGCGTAACGAGGAATTCGTCCTCGAGACCCTCGAGCGCTGGCGGCGCCAGGCGCGCTGAGCCGGGCGCGGCCATGGCCGCGGGTCCGGATCCTCGCGCCGCGCGTCCCATGACACCGTTCGCCCGCGACGACGACTTCGCCCGCCTCTCGTGGCACGACAACGCCGTCTACGGCCTGCGCCTGGAGCTCGGCGAGCCCGCGCGCGAGGAGTGGCGCAGCGCGCTGGTCCTCGACCTCGATCACATCGTCGAGTGGGTCCGCCGCGGCGAGGGGCCCGTGCGGTTCCGCGTCGCGCCGGCGACCCTGAGGTTCCACGACGTCACCGACCTGCAGCTCGCCGTCGACTGCGGCGACAGCGGCGGCCAGGTCGCGCTGCATCCGCTGGTGATCGACGACGTCGCCCGCGAGCGCATCGTCGATCAGAAGATCTGCCTGGACCGGCCGTACTATCGCTGGCGGATCGCCTTCAACTGGCCGCGGGGCGGGGCCATTCGCTTCGGCGCCAGCGGCTTCACCCAGGCGCTGCGCGCCGCGCCGGTGCTGCAGGACCAGCAGCAGCTCTCGCCGCTCGATCGCGGCTGAGTTCGGACCGGCAGTCGGCCGCCGGGTCAGACCCCGTGGTCGCGGGCCCGCCGCAGCTCGGCGCCCGAGGCCTGATCGATGAACTCCGGATCGAGGTCGAGCAGGCGGCACAGGCGCCGGAACTCCTTGGTCTCCGCCTCGTCCACCTGGTGGTCGGCGACGATGATGCGATGGGCGAGGCGCAGCAAGGCCTTGGCGCGCCGCTCGTCGCCGACGAAGCGCAGGACCCGCTGCGACAGCTTGGGCTTGGCCTCCGGCCCCTCGGCCGCGAGCCGGTCGATGTATTCGCTCAGCAGCGCGTCGACCGTGTCGGCGTCCAGGTCCTCGAAGGCGGGATCGGTCGAGATTGCCGCGCCGATCGACGTGCGCTCGCAGGCCTGCGCCTGCTCGTCGGCGCTCGCGATCAAGGCGCAGACCGCCGCCACCGCCTCCATGAACTCCTGCTGCTGACGCCCGGGGCCGCTGGTCGAAGGGCTCATGTCGTGGCGCCTCCTGCCGCTTGGTTTGGGTCGCGCCTCCCCGAGGCGCAAGTCCCGAGGAGGACAAGCCTCGATCAAAGCGCCTGGGTTGCGCTTTGGGAAGGAGAATCTTCCGCCGCCCGGCGCGCGGCCGGCGGCTCTCCCGCCCACGAAGATGTGACCGGAGCCCCGCTGGACCGCGCCAAATCCGCCTGTCACTCTGTCGCCGCGCCCTCGGGCGACCGGCCGCGACGCGGGGCGAAGCAAGGCCCGGCGTGCGATGGCGCGGGCGGGCCTGCCGGCTCGAGCCTGCCGGTTCGAGCCTTCCATGGACAAACAGGGAGTCGGGGATAGATGGGACGAAAAGCGGCACGACATCTGCTGGCAGGAACGATCTTCGCGGCGGCTGTGGCCGCCGCCGGCTTGAGCGCGACGAAAGCGGGCGCGCAGGACGATCCGGCGGCGCTGATCGCCTACCGTCAATCGATCATGAAGGCGATCGGCGGCCACATGGGGGCGATCGCCATGGCGGCGAAGGGCGACGTCAGCTTCACCGACGAGGTCGCCTTCCACGCCCGTGCGATCAACGAGATGAGCATGCATCTGACGCGCCTGTTCCCGGAGGGCAGCGGCAAGGAAGCGGGCGAGACCCGCGCCCTGCCGGTGATCTGGGAGAAGTGGGACGAGTTCACCGCGGCGGCCGAGAACCTGGGGACGGAGAGCGCCAAGCTCGTCGAGGTGGCCGAGAGCGGCGATCGGGCGGCGATCGCGGCCCAGACCGGCGAGCTCGGCAACGAGGGCTGCGGCGGCTGCCACAAGACCTTCCGCGAAAAGACGGACTAAGTCCGCGTGGGTCGGGCCCGGGGCCGCGCGGCAATCCGGCCGCCGGCCGTCCAGGCGCCGTGGTGGGGCGCGTGAGTCCGTGAAGTCGGCCGTCGTCGCAGTTTGTGCAATCTGTGCCGTCGGCGCCGTCTGCGCCCTCGCGGTGGCGGCGTGGCTCGGCGGGCCGCCCGGCGCCGCCAGCGCCGCCAGCGCCGCCAGCGCCCCTGGGCAGGGACTTGGCGGCGAGGCGGACGCGCTGGCGCGCGGCGAGTACCTGTTCCGCGCCGCCAACTGCCAGAGCTGTCACACCGACGAGAAGAACCAGGGCGAGCTCCTGGCCGGCGGGCGGCCGCTCGAGACCCCCTTCGGCACCTTCTTTAGCCCGAACATCACGCCCGACGAGCAGCACGGCATCGGCGCCTGGAGCGACGCCGACTTCATCGCCGCCCTGCGCCACGGCCGCGCGCCGGACGGCCGCCGCTACTACCCCGCGTTCCCCTATCCCGCCTTCACCAAGATGACCGACGAGGACATGCTCGCCCTCAAGGCCTATCTGTTCAGCCTGCCGGCGGTCGACCGGGCCGACAGGCCGCACGAGCTCGACTTCCCCTTCGGCTGGCGGCCGCTCATGGTCGTCTGGAACTGGCTCGCCTTCGAGCCCGGCGCGCTGGCGCCCGACCCGGCGCGGTCGCAGGCGTGGAACCGCGGCGCCTATCTGGTCGAGGCGCTCGGCCACTGCGGGCAATGCCACACGCCGCGCACCCTGATCGGCGCCCTCGACCGCGACATGGCCTACGCCGGCACCGAGCAGGGCCCCGACGGCAAGCCGGTGCCCAACATCACGCCCGACCCGGAGACCGGGATCGGCAAGTGGCGCGACAACGATCTGGTGTTCCTGTTCCGCAGCAGCCTGCTGCCGGACGGCGATTCGGTCGGCGGCGCCATGGCGGAGGTGGTGTCGAACGGCACCAAGCACCTGAGCGAGGCGGACCTCGAGGCGATCGTCGTCTACCTGAAAGCGCTCGCCCCGATCCGCAATCAGATCGGCAAGCCGAAGCCGGCGACGTCCGGCAATTCGTGGGATTGACCGGCCGGGCGGGTCGCCTTTCCGGCGGCGCCCTGGGTCAGGCCTCGACCCGGCTGCGCACCAGCCGCTGCAGGCGGCGCGCGTCGTAGCCGGCGGCGGCCTGCGGGCGACGCGGCGGCCGCTTGTCGGCCGGCGGCGCAAGGTCCGCCACCACGGCGCGGCCCGCCGCGGTCAGGCGGCAGATCAGCCAGTCCGGCTTGATCGGGTTGTCGAACCACGGCTCGGCCCAGCCCTGCGCGATGCAGGCCCGAATGGTGCGGTTGGCGTAGCGCTGGCCGTTGCGGTCGAACAGCGGCAGCTTGCCGCCGGGCTCTCCCAGGCCGCGCCGCAGATAGGCCGCCTGCGCCGCGCTCGGCTTGGCCGCCGCCTGGGCGCCGTCCGCGCCTCCGCTCGCTCCCCCACGGTCCTCGTTCATCGGGCCCCCCAGCCCTCACGTCGACCTGCTTGCTATCCTAGACCGGTTTGCGAGACAATGCCAAGAACGAAACATAAGATATTGGAAATAGGGGGTAAAAGCTGATGTATGCCACCCTGGTTCTGGTCAGCGCGCCGTCCGAGGCGGCGGCCCGGGCGCTGGGCCGCGCCCTGGTCGAGGCGCGCCTGGCGGCGAGCGTCAACATCGCCCCCGGGATCGCCTCGCTCTACTGGTGGCGGGGCGAGCTGCGCGAGGCCGCGGAGGCGCTCGTCTATGCCAAGACCCGGGCGGATCTGGCCGACCGGGTGGTCGCCTTCGTCAAGGAGCGCCATCCCTACGAGTGTCCGGCGATCCTGGCGCTGCCGGTCGCCGCGGGCGATCCGGACTACCTCGCCTGGATCGCCCAGGAGACGGCGCCAGCGGGATGAAGGCGGGTTGACCGGCGCGCACCCTCGAGCCCCTTTGCGCTCGCCGCAAGGCAGCCCTGCGTTCCCCCCGCTTGCCGCCGCACACCGCGCCCTGTAGACAGGGAGGCGAGGGAGTGCGACGCCCATGTCCACCACCAGCGGCCGCGTGACCCTGGCGTTCTCGTGCCTCGGGCACGCCTACATGCATCTCTTCACGGCGTTCTACTTCGTCATCGTCTTGGCGTTGGAGGCGGACTGGGGCGAGTCCTATTCCGAGCTGATCGGGCTGTGGACCCTGGGCGCGCTGATGGTCGGGGTCGGCGCGATTCCGGCCGGCTGGCTGGCCGACCGCTGGTCGGCGGCGGGCATGATGATCGTGATGTTCGTCGGCCTCGGCCTGGCGGGCATCGCCTGCGCCTTCCTCGACACGCCGATGGCGCTCTTGCTGGGCCTGACGGCGATCGGCCTGTTCAGCGCCATCTACCATCCGGTCGGCATCCCCTGGCTGGTGAAGAGCGCCGACCAGCCGGGCCGGGCGCTCGGCATCAACGGGGTGTTCGGCAGCGTCGGCATCGCGCTGGCCGGCGTGACCGCCGGGGCGCTGATCGACCTCTCGGGCTGGCGCGCCGCCTTCTTCGTGCCGGGGATCGTTTCGCTGGCGACCGGCCTGGCGCTCTTCGTCTGCCTGCGCCTCGGCCTGGTCGAGGAGGGGGCGGCGCGCCGTGCGCCGCCGCCGGCCAGCCGCAGCGACATGATCCGGGTGTTCTCGATCCTGCTCATGACCATGCTGGCGATCGGCATCATCTTCCAGGCCTGCCAGGCGGCCATGCCCAAGGTGTTCGACCTCAGGCTGCGCGACCTGGTGGGCGAGGGGACCTTCGGCATCGGCGCCCTGGTGGCGATGGTCTATCTCGTCGGCGGCGTCATGCAGCTGGCCGGCGGCTACCTCGCCGACCGCTACGCGCTCAAGCCGATCTACCTCATAAGTCTGCTGTTCCAGGTGCCGGTGCTGCTCGGCATCGGCCTGCTGTCCGGGCTGCCCTTGGTGGTGCTGGCCGCCATGACGGTGCTGTTGAGCGCCGGCGCGCTGCCGGCCGAGAACCTGCTGCTCAACCGCTACTCGCCGGACAAGCACCGCAGCCTCGCGTTCGGCGTCAAATACGTGATCGCCTTCGGCTCGGCGCCGCTCGCGCTCCAGCTCGTCTCGAAGATGACGGCGCTCACCGGCGAGTTCGTCTGGCTGTTCGTGGCGCTCGCCGCCATGGCGGCGGTGGCGACGCTGGCGGCGGCGCTGCTGCCCGGCGGCTGGCGCAAGGCGCCGGAGGCGGCCCCGGCGCCCGCCGAGTAGCCGGACCGGTCGCGCGCAGCGGCGCCGAGGGCGCGCTCCGCTCGCTCTACTGCCGGGACCCCGACGGCAACTTCATCGAGCTCGCCAACCGGGCGCGCGCGGGCAGCCGATATGGTTAACGGCGACGATTTAACGATTGCCGCTAACCATATGAAATAGCTATAATTACCAAGCCGTCGTGTAAACCATGGTTAAGAACGGAAAAGGTATTTCAAAATGAAGGCGTTACTGATTCTCATCGTGACGGTGGGCACGTCCCAGGCCAGCGTCGACGCGGTCGACAGCTCCCTGGACGTACGTCAGATCGAGTTCGCCAGCGTGCAGTCGTGCGAGCGGGCGGCGGCCCGCCTGAACAACGCCGGGCGCTCGACCAGCGATTGGGCCAAGACCTTCGCGATCACCTCGCCGACCTCGACGGTCCGCAATCTGCGGGGCAGCCAGCCGCTGTTCGTCGCGCCGCCGACGGTGATCGCCGAGTGCGTCGAGATCGAGTAGCCGGGCAGCGCCGCCCCGCGCGGGGCGCGATCGCCTCCGCCTGACCTGGCTGACCTCGTTTCTGAAAGGACGGCCCCGCCGCGCGCCGGCGGGGCCTTCGGCGCGTCCTCAGAGTTCCCTCGTCGCCGCCTTAAGGGCCTGGTCGAGATCGGCGATCAGGTCGTCGAGGCTCTCCAGGCCGACCGAGAGGCGCACCACGTCCGGCCCGGCGCCGGCCGCCTCGCGCTGCGCGTCGGTGAGCTGGCGGTGGGTGGTGGAGGCCGGGTGCAGCACCAGCGAGCGGGTGTCGCCGATGTTCGCCAGGTGGCTGAACAGCTCGCAGGCCTCGACCAGGCGCACGCCGGCCCGGTAGCCGCCCTTGACGCCGAAGGTGAGCACCGAGCCCGCGCCCCGGGGCAGGTACTTGGCGGCGAGGCCGCGGTAGGGGCTGCTCTCGAGGCCGGCGTAGGAGACCCAGCCGACCGCCTCGTGGCCTTCCAGGAATTCCGCCACCGCCTGGGCGTTGGCGCAGTGCCGCTCCATGCGCAGCGCCAGGGTCTCGGCGCCCAAGAGCGTCTGGAAGGCGTTCATCGGGGCCATGGTGGCGCCGAGGTCGCGCAGGCCGACGGCGTGGGCGTGGACGGTGAAGGCGAGGTCGCCGAAGGTCTCCCAGAACCTGAGGCCGTGATAGGCCGGCTCGGGCTCGCACAGCCCGGCGAACTTGTCGCTGCGGCCCCAGTCGAAGGCGCCGCTGTCGACCACCGCGCCGCCGACCGCGGTGCCGTTGCCCGAGAGGTACTTGGTGGTGGAGTGGACCACCAGGTCGGCGCCCCACTCGAACGGCTGGCACAGGTAGGGGGTGGCGAGCGTGTTGTCGACGATCAGCGGGATGCCGGCCGCATCGGCGATCTCGGCGAGCGGCTCCAGATCGGAGACCACGCCGCCGGGATTCGCCAGACTTTCGACGAAGATCGCCTTGCACTCAGGCGTCAGCGCCCGGCGCACGTTCTCGGGATCGTCGACGTCGACGAAACTGGCCCGCCAGTCGAACTTGCGGAACGACTTGCCGAACTGGGTGAGCGAGCCGCCGTAGAGCCGGTTGGAGGCGATGAAGGCGTCGCCCGGCTCCATGAAGGCGAAGAAGGTCATGACCTGGGCGGCGTGGCCGGAGGCGCAGCAGGTAGCGCCGCGCCCGGCCTCGAGGCTGGCGATGCGCTCCTCGAGCGCCGCCACGGTCGGGTTGGTGAGGCGCGAATAGATGAAGCCGAAGGCCTGCAGGTTGAACAGCGAGGCGGCATGCTCGACGTCGTGGAACACGTAGGAGGTGTTCTGGAAGATCGGCACCTGGCGGGCGCCGGTCACCGGCTCGGGCTGGGCGCCGGCGTGGATCATGCGGGTCTCGAAGCCGAAGGCGGGCCGGCCGAAGCGCTTGTCCCGAGGACCGGTCATGCCGGCGCGAGCCGGCGGCGCCGGCTGGTGATGATCTCGGTATTGAAGCCGCCCCACGACAGCTCGGCGTTGAGGCGGCCGTACTCGATCTTCGGGCAGCGGTCCATGACCACCTCCAGCCCGGCCGCCTCGGCGCGGGCGGCCGCCGCGTCGTTGCGCACGGCGATCTGCATCCAGACCACCTCGATGCCCTTCTCGCGGGCGACGGCGATGGCCTCGTCGGTGACCGCCCCGGCGGCCTCGGAGTTGCGGAAGATCTGCACCATGTCGATCGGCCCCGGCACCTCGGCGAGCGAGGCATAGACCGTTTCGCCCAGGATCTCGCCGCCGGCCGCCCGCGCGTTCACCTGGATCACGCGGTAGCCCTTCGCCTGCAGGTACTTCATGGCGTAGTGGCTGGGCCGGTTCCAGGTCGGGCTGGCGCCGACCATGGCGATCGTCCGGACTCGCTCGAGGATGCGCCGGATCTTGGCGTCGCTATAGGTCAGGCGCTCGCTCATGGCCGTCGTCCCCTTCGCCCGGCAGCCGCCGCCGCCGAGGCGGCGGTCATTCGTGCCGCCAGTCCGGCTTGCGCTTGGCGATGAAGGCGTCGATGCCCTCGCCGACGTCGCGGAACATCATGTTGCACGCCATCTCCTCGGCGGCCAGGGCGTAGGCGTCGCTCAATCCCAGCTCGAGCTGCTGGTAGAAGACCCGCTTGCCCGCCGCGATGGCGGCCTGGGAATGGGCGAGGATCGACTGGGCCAGCTCGTCCACCGCCGCGTCCAGGCGCTCCGCCTCGACCACCCGGTTGACCAGGCCGAACGCCAGCGCCTCGTCGGCGGAGACGAGGTCGCCGGTGAACAGCATCTCGAACGCCTTCTTGCGCTCGACGTTGCGCGAGAGCGCGACGCCCGGCGTCATGCAGAACAGCCCGACGCGAATCCCCGAGGTGCCGAACGTGGCCTCGCGCGCGGCCACCGCGAGGTCGCAGCTCGCGACCAGTTGGCAGCCGGCGGCGGTCGCCAGGCCGTGGACCCGCGCGATCACCGGTTTGGGCAGGCGCACGAGCGACATCATCACCCGGCTGCATTTCTTGAACAGGGCCTCGTAATAGTCCCGCTCCGGCCTTTGGCGCATCTCCTTCAGGTCGTGGCCGGCCGAAAAGGCGCGCCCACGGGCGGCCAGGACCAGCAGGCGCACGCTGTCGTCCGCGGCGATGTCGTCGATCGCGCGCTGGAGGTCGTCGAGCAGGGCGTCGCACAGGGCGTTGTACTGCTCCGGCCGGTTGAGCGTCAGCGTGGCGACGCCGCCCGCGTCCTCTCGCAGCAGCGGGGCGTTCTGCGTCGCGGGCGCTTCAAGCGGTCTCTGCATGGTCTCCTCGTCCCTCGATCCAAGCCATGGCGGGCGACCCAGGTCCTCGCGGTCGCCGGCGCCGCCTTCCCGCGCGCCATGCCGACGGCGCGGCGGACGCGGCTCATGGTCACCGTTTGTTAGCATATTGGGTTGCAAGTATTGAGACCACCTCGAACTAGGGTCGGTCCGCCATGGAATACACGCGAGCCCGCGCCTCGATCACCGTGCCGCGCGAAAGACGCCTCAACATGCGTCTCATGGCGCTGTGGTGGGACCGCCGCGCCGAGCGCAGGTTTCCCAAGATCGCGGATTTCGATCCGGACGACCTCAGCGACATCTGGCACCATTGCTTCACGCTCGCTCCGCTCGAGCCCCGCGAGCGCTCGACGTTTCGATACGTCGGCGACGCCATCGCCGCGCAATCCGGCGTCGCCGACAGCGAGATCACCCTCGACCAGGTCGCCGCGAACAGCTTGCTCGGTCAGGCGACGCGCAACGTCGACGAGGTCCTCTCGCAGCAGGTTCCGGTGATCCGCAGCGGCGAGTTCGTCAACGACGACGGCGCGACCGTGCGGTTTCGCAGCATCCTGTTGCCGCTGAGCGGCGATCGGGACTCGATCGAATGCGTCATCGGCGCCGCGCGCTCCACGATCGGCGACCCGCCGGCGGCGCGCCGGTCCGGAGAGGGCGAGGGCGAGGGTAAGGGCGAGGGCGAGACGGCCGGCAAAGCCGAGTAGCGTCGAGCGCCCCGCCAGGTCGCGGTCTTCCGAGAATTCCGCCGGGTCCGTCGAGGGCGCTTCGCCAGACGCGCGGGTGCGCCTGCCGCGCGACGTCTTAACCATTCCTTCGGGCCAATCGCCGAC
>JAWWCG010000060.1:0-11148 GCA_033720555.1 Kiloniellales bacterium
ATGGTCGCTCGGCCACCGCGAGGCGGCGCGGCAGGCCTTCGAGCGCTATCTGGAGATCGCGCCGCAGGCCGACGACCGCCTGATGATCCGATTGCACATCGAGGAGCTTTCGTGATGGCGAAGCCAAGCAACGCGGTCTTCGCCGTCCTGCTGAGGATGGCGGCGGCGGCGGCGGTCATGGCGGCGGTGGCGGGATGCACCGGCGCCTATTCCCTGGTCGCGCCCGGACGGGTCGCGATCGACGACGAGTTCAGCGTCAAGTCGACCATCGCCTGGAGCGAGCTGACGTACGGCGAGCGCCATCTCTGGACCGTCGACGGCGCGGGCCTGGACGCGATCTGGTTCTACGCCGGGATCGCCGACGGCGAGGCGCTGATCGCCAATGTCGATCAGGACGAGGACGCGCCCCGCTTCGATGCCGACATGCGCCCCAGCGAGGTCATGGAGCTGGTGGTCGACAGTCTCAGCCGGGCCGGCGCGGTCAACGTGGAGGCGAGCGGCCTGCGCCCCGCCGCATTCGGCGCGATGAGCGGCTATCGCTTCGAGCTGACGCTGCAGACCGCGGAAGGCCTGATCAAGCGCGGCCTGGCGATCGGCACCATCGACGACGCCAAGCTTCAGCTCATCGTCTACCTGGCCGCCGGCCTCTATTACTACGACAAGTACCGCGACGAGGCCGAAAGCATCTTCGCCTCGGTCGAGATGATCTGACGGCGCTCTCCCCGGCTCATGGGAGCCCACGCACCCGATGCGCCGGGCCCTTGCCTTGACCGGAGCCGGACCCGCGGGTTCGAATGGGCGTCGGCGCGCGATTCGTCGCGCCGGGAGACGCGCTCTTGGATTTACCCGAGCCCGCCGGCCAGGCCCGCAATGACGGCCACACCCACGGCCACAACCACGGCCATGACCACGGCCACGCCCACGCCCACGGCGAGGTGACGGCCGATAACGCGCGCCGCGTGCTGGTCGCCTTGTGGCTGACCGGCGGGTTCACGGTGGCCGAGGTGGTGGGCGGGCTGCTCACCGGCTCGCTGGCGCTGATCGCCGACGCCGGCCACATGCTGACCGACGCCGCCGCCCTGGCGCTCGCCTGGATGGCGTTCCGCGTCGCCGGGCGTCCCAACGACGCGCGCCGCACCTATGGCTACCATCGCTTCCAGGTGCTGGCCGCCTTCGTCAACGGCGTGACCCTGGTCGCCGTCGTCGGCTGGATCCTGATCGAGGCGGCGCGCCGCCTGTTCGCGCCGGTCGAGGTTCTCGGCGGGCCCATGCTGGTGGTCGCGGCCATGGGCCTGGTGATCAACCTCGTCGTTCTGTGGATCCTCAGGAGCAGCGAGCGGCCCAACCTCAACCTCGAGGGCGCCGCCGTCCACGTGCTGGGCGACCTCTTGGGCTCGGTCGCCGCGATCCTCGCCGCCGGCGTGATCATGTGGACCGGCTGGACGCCGATCGACCCGCTGCTCTCGGTGCTGGTCGCGCTGCTGGTGCTGCGCAGCGCCTGGTTCATCGTGCGGCGCTCGGGCCATATCCTGCTGGAGGGCGCGCCGGAATGGCTCGAGGTCGAGGACTTGCGGCGCCAACTGGCGGCGGCGGTGCCGGAGGTGGTCGACGTGCACCACGTCCACGCCTGGATGCTGACCGACGAACGGCCGCTGATGACCCTGCACGCGACCCTCGAGCCGGGCGCCGACCCGCACGCGGCGCTGCTGGCGATCCGCGCTTTCCTGGACCAGGAGTACGGGGTCGGCCACGCCACCATCCAGGTCGAGCCCGCCGGCTGCCCCGACGGCGCGGGGGCCGCGCCCGGCGAGACGGACGGCGCCCGGGCCTGACGCGTTCGGCGGGCGACGCTCAGTCGGCCGCGAAGCGGCGGTGCAGGAGGTTGCGCTCGACAGACTCCAGGTGGCGCCGCATGGCCTCGGCGGCGCGGTCCGTGTCGCGCTCGGCGATGGCGTCGACCAGGGCCTCGTGCTCGGCGAAGCTGTGATGGTCGGGATCGGGCCGCAGCTTGTCGTGGCGCAGGCGCCCCCAGGCGACCGCCCGGCGCACCGAATTCAGCATGTCGAAGAGGGCCAGCAGGAGCTGGTTCTGAGTCGACTCCGCGACCACCCGGTGCAGGCGGTTGTCCCAGCTTTCGTATTGCCGCCAGGTGTCCGCCGCCCGGCTCTTGGCCATGCACAGGCGCATCTGCTCGATGTCCCGGCCGGTCGCGTTTAGGGCCGCCAGGCGGGCGATCTCCGGCTCGATCAGCCGCCGCGCGCGCATGACCTCGACGGGATTGGTTCGGCCGGTGATCTTGGCGACATCGGTCACTTCCTCCACCGGCCGGCTGCCGACGAAGGTGCCCTTGCCGACGTGGCGCCAGACCTGGCCTTCCGCCTCGAGGGTGGCGAGCGCCTTGCGCAAGGCCGTGCGGGTGACCCCGAGCTGCCGGCAGAGCTCCCGCTCGGGCGGCAGCCGGCCGTTCGCCGGCAGCGGGCGCTGGGCGAGATAGGCGCGCAATTGGGTCAGCGCACCCTGGGCGTCGTCCGGTTCTATGCTCGCCATGAGGTTCAACCAATATCGAATTGGTCTGCCAGTTTCAGCGCAAACCTGCCCGCTGTCAAGCGAGCCACCTTGACTTTTTGGGCAATCGGCTGCTACCAATTGACGATTGATCTTCTATTGGTTGTCGACGATCGTCGCCTGGTCGGCGGCGCCGAGCGGGGCACATGCGATTCCTGACCTTCCAGTGTGACGGCCAAAGCGATGGCCAAAGCGATGGCCAAAGCGAAGGCCCAACGGATAGCCAGACCAATGATCCGCCGCGCGCCGGCCTGCTGGCCGAGGACGGGCGGATCATCGACCTGGCGCTCGGCATCGTCGCGGCGCGCGACCAGAGGGCGCTGAGCTTCGAGGGCACGGTGCCCCACGACCTCTTGAGCTTGATCCAGGCGGGCGAGGCCTTGCGGCATGCCGCGGAGGTGCTGCGCGCCCTGGCCAAGGACGGCCGGCTGGAGCGCGCCTGCCTCGACGCGGCCGGCTGCCGGCTGCTCGCGCCGATCCCGCGGCCGGCCAAGAACGTCTTCTGCGTCGGCCGGAACTACGCCGCCCACGTGTCGGAAGGCGCCAAGGCGCGCAAGGCGGACGCGGCGCTGCCCGAGCATCCGCAGTTCTTCACCAAGCCGCCGACCGCGGTGATCGGTCCGGACGCGCCGATCCCCCTCGACCCCAGGGTCACCCGGCAGCTCGACTACGAGGTCGAGCTGGCGGTGGTGATCGGCCGCCGCGGCCGGGACATTCCCGCCGCCGCGGCATACGATCACGTCTTCGGCTACACCATCGCCAACGACATCACGGCGCGCGACCTGCAGCGCCGCCACGGCCAATGGTTCAAGGGCAAGGCGCTGGACGGCTCCTGCCCCATGGGGCCGTGCATCGTCAGCCCCGAGGAACTGCCCGATGTCGGCGCCCTGTCGATCGGCCTCGCGGTCAACGGCGAGACCCGGCAGGACGGCAACACCCGAGACCTGATCTTTCCGATTCCGACGATCATCGAGACTCTTTCGCTGGGCATGACGCTGGAGCCGGGCGATATTATCTCGACGGGCACGCCCGCGGGCGTGGGCTACGCCATGGATCCGCCGCAGTTCCTCGAGGTCGGCGACGAAGTCACGTGCCGCATCGAAGGACTCGGAACCCTGACCAACCGGATCGCCGACGTCGGCGACCAGGAGGCGGCCTGAACCGAGCCCGAACGCCAAGCAATCAGGCTTGATCGCCGACGATGCGAGAACCGGCGAAGTCGAAGAGCGATCAAGGCCAAAGGGTCTCCAAACGCGAGACGAAGAACGGGAGGACATCATGTTGCACAGCATGTTGCACAGCGCGAAACTGAAACCGATCTGTCTGGCCGCCGCGACCGCGCTCGCCCTGGCCGTGGCGGGAGCGCCCGCCGCCGCCCAGGACAAGGGCTCCATGCACGTCGCCTTCGGCGACATTCCCGGCGTCGACATGGTCAACTTCCTGGCCGCCGTCGCCCGCGCCGAGGAGCGCGGCGTCGCCGTCGAGGTCAGCTATCTGCAGTCCGAGGACATCGCGGCGCAGGCCGTGGTCGGCGGCCAGGCGGACATCGGCGTCGGCACGCCCTACGCCCTGATCCAGAAGGTCAACGCGCCGATCCGCATGTTCTATCAGCTCTCGCAGCTCCGCTTCTATCCGGTGGTCAACGCCGAGCTCTACCAGGACTGGAAGGATCTGGACGGCGCCGACATCGCGGTGCACGCGCGCGGCTCGGGCACCGAGGCGATCATGCAGCTCATGGCCAAGGAGCACGGCATCACCTACAACTCGATCAGCTACGTGCCCGGCTCCAGCGTGCGCGCCGGCGCCCTCATCAAGGGCAACATCACGGCCTCGATCGTGGATTTCGAGCGCAAGAGCCTGCTCGAGCGCGAGGCGCCTGACAAGTTCGTCTTCCTGCCGCTGCCCAAGATCGAAGCCAGCGACGAGGCGCTCTACGCCAACGTCAACTGGCTGCAGGAGCAGAGCGAGGCGGTCGACATCCTGATGGAGGAGCTGCTCGGCGTGTGGCGGGAAATCAACAAGGACCCGAGCGTGGTCGTAAGCTTGCGCGAGCAGTACAACCTGCTGCCGGACCTGCCCCAGGAAGAAATCGACGAAATGCTGCCCTCGTTCGAGCAGGGCGTGGAGATCGCCCTCTACCCGAGCAACGGCGGCAGCGTCGAGGCGGTCAAGCAGGACTTCGAGTTCTACACCACGGCGGGCACGCTCGAGGGCGATCCCGCCGACCTCAAGGTCGAGGACTTCTGGTACCTGGAGCCGCTCGACCGGGCGCTCGAAAAGGTCGGCCGCATGTAGCTAGCGGCGGTGGCGCCGCCCCGGCGGCGGCGCGCGGCGCCATCCGGCCGCCGGCCACCGGCGCCCGGAGCGACGATCGCTGTGTCCCGGACCGGCCGGGCCCGGGCCGGCGGATCTTGGAGCGTGGATGATGGAGACGTCGATCGGCCTCGGCGACGCCGATAGATCGCAGGTCAGGGCCTTCGGGCTCTCGAAGGCCGCGCTTTACCGCATTGGCTCGATCATCGGGCTCTTCGTCCTGTGGGAGATCGGCGGCCTGGTTCCGATCAGCGTGGCCTTTCCGACCTTCACCGCGACCATGACGGCGATGGTGGAGATGATCGCCGACGGGCGCATGATCGCCGCCTACGCAGACACCATCAAGCCGCTCGTGATCGGGGTCGCGATCTCGGCCGGCTTCGGGATCGCGCTGGGCGTCGCCATGGGGCTCAACCGCCGCTTCCAGTGGTTCTGGGAGCCGATTTTCGTCGTGCTGCAGGCGGCCCCCGTCGCGGCCCTCATCCCGCTCATCACCTACATCTACGGCATCGGGCTCGCCGCCAAGGTGGTGGCGGTGATCGTCCTCGCCCTGCCGATCATCGTGCTCAACGCCTACAAGGCGGTGCGCAACGCCAGCGGCTCGCTGGTGCAGATGTGCTACTCGTTCCAGGGCACGCGCCTGCAGCAGATCTGGAAGGTGATCATCCCCAACGCCAGCCCGGTGATCTTCGCCGGCCTGCGCCTCGGCGTGGCGGGGGGATTCATCGGCGTCATCCTGGCCGAGCTGCTGATCACGCCGACCGGCATCGGCGATCTCATCACCTATCACCGCTCGGTCGCCGAATACGCCGAGATGTACGCCGCGGTGTTCTCCGTCATCGCCTTTTCCGCCATCACCGTCGGCCTGCTGGAACGCGCGGAGATCAGGTTCTTCCGGCCGGAAAAGAAGGTGGGCCGCTGATGACCGCCACCGTGCCATCCACGGCTTCGCAATCCTTGGCCGCGCCAACCGCGGGCGCCGCGAGCGACGGCAACATCGTCGAGGTGCGCGACGTCACCAAGTTCTACGGCGCCGACGTGCACGCCCTGGAGAAGGTCAGCCTCGCAATCCCGGTCGGCCAGATGACCACCTTCCTCGGCCCGAGCGGCTGCGGCAAGACGACGCTGCTGAAGATCATCGCCGGCCTGCTGGCGCCGACCGAGGGCGAGATCCGGGTCAAGGGCGTGCCGGTCAGCGGGCCGGGGCCGGAGCGCGCCTTCGTGTTCCAGGACTTCGCGCTGCTGCCCTGGGCGACGGTCCTGCGCAACGTCGCCTTCGGGCTGGAGCTGCGCCGGGAGTCCAAGGCCAAGCGCGAGGAGGTCGCGCGCCATTACATCGAGGAGGTCGGCCTCGCCGGCTTCGAACTGAAGTATCCGCACGAGCTGTCGGGCGGCATGCGCCAGCGGGTCGGGCTCGCCCGCGCGCTCGCGGTCAACGCCGAAGTCCTGCTGATGGACGAGCCCTTCTCCGCCGTCGACGAGCAGACCCGCCGCAAGTTCCAGGAGGATCTGCTGCGCCTGCTGACCGTCGAGAACAAGACCGTGATCTTCGTCACCCACTCGATCGAAGAAGCCGTCTACCTCTCGGACCAGATCGTGCTGCTGTCGCCGCGCCCGGGACGGATCCACAGCGTCATCCGCCCCGACATCCGCCGCGACGCCAGCCCGGATGAGATTCGCCGCGACAAGAACTACCTCGATCACGTCGAGGAGATTTGGCAGAACCTGCGCAAATACCTGGAGTAGGGAGCCTCGCCCGCCCGTGACCCTGTTCGGACGCCAAATTCCCGCCGCCTTCTCGCTGCTGATCTGGGCCGGCATCTGGGAGATCGTCGGCCAGCTCGACCTGGTCTTCATCTTCCCGCCGCTGTCCTCGGTGCTGGTGGCGCTCGTCGAGATCGTCCAGCGCCGCGACTTCCACGAGGCGGCGGTCGTCTCCCTCAAGGCGTTCTCCATCGGCATGGGCGTCGCCGTCGTCGGCGGCGTCCTGCTCGGCTTCCTCATGGGCCGGGTGGAGGCGGCCAACCAGGTGCTCGGCATGTGGGTCAACATCTTCGCGAGCGCCCCGCTCTCCTCCCTGGTGCCGGTCTTGATGCTGCTGTTCGGCCTCGGCCAGCTCACCATCGTCGTGACGGTGATCCTGTTCTCGATCTGGATCATCGCCCTCGACACCTACGCCGGGGTGCGCCATATCTCGCCGTCGCTCGAGGAGATGGGCCGGTCGTTCGGCGCCAGCCGCTGGCAGATGTTCGCCAAGGTGCTGTTCTGGGCGGCGCTGCCCGAGATCCTCGCCGGCATCCGCCTGGGGCTGATCCGCGCGGTCAAGGGCATCGTGATCGGCCAGCTCTTGGTCGCCGTGGTCGCCCTCGGGCGCATGTTCCAGACCTATTCGCGCAGCTTCCTGATGGAGGAGTTCTGGGCGCTCACCCTGATCCTCTTCGTCTTCGCCCTCGGCTTCTCGGCGCTGATCGGGCTTCTGGAGCACCGCGTCGAGTACTACGCCGGCACCCGTCTCTAGGGCGGCGATCGAGGAGGCGCGCGACAGGCAAGACCGCAGCCGGCGCGACGTCACGCGAGCGCCGGCGCCCGGGTTCAACGCAACTGTTCAGGAGTAGCGCCGCAATGGCAGACAACATTTTCGAGATCGAAGCCGCGAAGGCCGCAGGCTGCGACGAGCCGGACTACGTCTTCGCGCCGCCGCCGCGACCGTCCCTGCCGGTGCGGGGCAGCGCCAAGCGCTACCCGATCCACCGGATCTATTGCGTCGGCCGGAATTACGCCGCCCACGCCATCGAGATGGGCCACGACCCCGACCGCGAGCCGCCGTTCTTCTTTCAGAAGAATCCGGACACGGTGGTCGGCGACGGCGAGACCATCGCCTATCCCGACAAGACCAGCGACGTCCATCACGAGATCGAGCTGGTGGTGGCGCTCGGCGGCGGCGGCAAGGACGTGCCGGTCGAGCGCGCCCTCGACCTGGTCTACGGCTATGCCGTCGGGCTCGACCTCACCCGCCGCGACCTGCAGGGCGAGGCCAAGAAGATGGGCCGGCCCTGGGAGGTCGGCAAGGCCTTCGACAACGCCGCCCCCTGCTCCGAGGTGGTGCCGGCCGCCGCCATCGGCCATCCCGAGCGCGGCGCGATCTGGCTGGAGATCGACGGCGCGCGCCGCCAGGACGGCAACCTCGACCAGATGATCTGGAAGGTGCCGGAGATCGTCTCCTACCTCTCGGGCCTGTTCACCCTGGCGCCCGGCGACCTGATCTACAGCGGCACCCCGGCGGGCGTCGGCCCGGTGGCGCGCGGCGACCGGCTGCACGGGGTGGTCGAGGGGGTCGGCGAGATCGCCATCGAGATCGGCTAGGCCGCCGCGGACCGCGTTGCGCGTGGCGGTGCGAAAAGAGGAGCCCTTCGCCGGTGAACGAACACCTCGCGCGGGACCTGATCGGGTACGGGGCGCGACCCGCGCGCGCCGATTGGCCTAAGGGCGCGCGCCTCGCCTTCAACCTGGTGGTCAATTACGAGGAAGGCGCGGAGTATTGCGTGCTGGACGGGGACGCGCGCTCCGAGGCGATCCTCTCCGACCTCGCCACGGTGGAGCCGCGCTGGGGCGAGCGCGACCTCAACATCGAGTCCGGCTACGAATACGGCAGCCGCTGCGGCCTGTGGCGCATTCTGCGGCTGCTGGAGCGGCGCGGCCTGGCCTTCACCACCTACGCCGTGGGCCTCGCCCTGGAGCGCAACCCGGAGGCCGCCGCCGCGATCGCCGCCGCCGATTGCGACGTGGTGAGCCACGGCTGGCGCTGGATTGACTATCACGGCATGACCGAGGAGGAGGAGCGCGACCACATCCGCCGCTCGGTCGAGACTATCGCGCGCCTGACCGGCGCCCGGCCGGTCGGCTGGTACACCGGGCGGCCGAGCCTCAACACCCGGCGCCTGGTGGTCGAGGAAGGCGGCTTCCTCTACGACTGCGACGCCTACAACGACGACCTGCCCTATTGGACCGAGGTCGCAGGGAAGCCGCACCTGGTGATCTGCCACACCTTCGACAACAACGACAGCCGCTTCGCCCGCGCGCCCGGCTTCGTGCTGGCCGACGACTTCTTCGCCTACCTCAAAGACGCCTTCGACTGGCTTTACGCCGAAGGCGACGTCGCACCGAAAATGATGACAGCCGCCGTCCATTGCCGGCTGATCGGGCGGCCCGGGCGGATCGCCGGCCTGGCGCGTTTTCTCGACCACGTGCAACGTCACGACGACGTCTGGATCTGCCGGCGCGGCGAGATCGCCCAGCACTGGGCCGCCAAGCACCCCTGTCGCGGATGACCTCGCGGCGCGCCATCCTGGCCCAGGCGGGGCGGCTGATCGACGCCATCGACACGCCGGCGTTCGCGCAAGCGCTGCGCCGGGCGATCGACGCCTTGGCGCCGATCGACAGCTTGATCGTCCTGGCCTACCGGGCGGATCGCACGCCCGTCGTCGTGCACGACGCACTGCGGCCCGAGGAGCGCGGCGTCTTCTTCGAGCACTACATGAGCGGCGCTTACCTGCTGAGCCCATTCTACCAGGCGTGCATGAGCGCCGGCGAGGCGCGGTTTCATCTGATCGCCGAGATCGCCCCCGACGACTTCTACGACAGCGTGTTCTGCAAACGCTACTACGCGCCGGCCGGCATCGTCGACGAGGGCGGCTATCTGCTGCCGCAGGGGGCCGGCGGCGCCCTCATAGTGTCGATCGGACGGGTGCTGATCGACCGCCCCTTCGACGCCGAGGAAACCGCGGCCTTGGGCGACTTCCTGCCGGTGCTCGCCGCCGCGGCGCGCCGCCACTGGCCGCCGGACGGACGGCCCGGAAGGCCCGGGCGGCCAGGATCGCCGGCGGATATCGCCCAGCCGACGATCCGCGCCCATCTGCAGGCCGCCTTCGAGCGCTTCGGCACATCGCTGCTCACCGGGCGCGAGCGGGAGGTCGCGCTGCTCATGCTGCGCGGGCATTCCTCCAAGTCGGCGGCCCGCCAGCTCGGCATCGCCCCGGACACCGAGCGCGTCCACCGCCGCAACATCTACGAGAAGCTCCGGATCTCCTCGCAAGCCGAGCTCTGCTCGCTGTTCTTCGAGGCGCTGGCGGAGGCGCCGGAGAGCGAGCCCGCTGATCCGCTCGCCGATCCGCTCGCCGATCTGCTCGACCGGCGCCCGGCGCGGACCTAGGCTGCAGGCTACCTCAAGTTCGGTATGGCCGGGGCCGGGACAAGGCCGTACCGTGCGTCCAACCAGGCATCGAACGGGGTCCGGGATGAGCGATCGGGATCTGAGCGGCTTGCGCATCGACGGCGAGCGCCTGTGGTCGCGGCTGATGGAGATGGCCCGCCACGGCGCCACCGAGAAGGGCGGCGTGTGTCGCCTCACCGGCAGCGACGAGGACAAGGCCGGGCGCGACCTCTTCGTCTCGTGGTGCCAGGCCGCCGGCTGCACCGTCACGGTCGACCGGATCGGCAACATCTTCGCCCGCCGCCCCGGCCGCGGTGGCGACGACGAGCGCGCCGGCGCGGTGCTGGCCGGCAGCCATCTCGACAGCCAGCCGACCGGCGGCCGCTTCGACGGCGTCTACGGCGTGCTGGCCGCCTTGGAGGTGGTCGAGACCCTGAACGACCACGGCATCGAGACCGAGGCGCCGGTCGAGATCGCCGCCTGGACCAACGAGGAAGGCGCGCGCTTCGCGCCGGCCATGCTCGGCTCGGGCGTGTTCGCCGGGGTGTTCGAGCTCGAGCCGACCCTCGCCATCCAGGACAAGGAGGGCAAGACCCTGGGCGGCGAGCTGACGCGCATCGGCTATGCCGGCGACGCGACGCCCGGCACGCGCGCCATCAAGGCCGCCTTCGAGGTCCACATCGAGCAGGGGCCGATCCTGGAGCGCGAGCGCAAGACCATCGGCGTGGTCCAGGGCGTCCAGGGCATGCGCTGGTACGACCTGGTGATCGAGGGCCAGGAGGTGCACGCCGGACCGACGCCCATGGAGGGCCGCCGCGACCCGGTCCAGGGCCTGATGCGCATCCTGCCGGACGTCTACGCCCTCGCCAACGAGCGCGCGCCCTGGGGCCGGGCGACCTGCGGCGACATCGTCGCGCGGCCCGGCTCGCGCAACACGGTGCCGGGCCGCCTCACCGTCGCGGTCGACCTGCGCCACCCCGACCAGGACGCGCTGGCGGCGATGGACGAAGGCCTCAAGGCGAGCGTCGCGCGGCACTGCGCCGACCTCGGGCTGGCCGGCC
>JAWWCG010000061.1:0-11137 GCA_033720555.1 Kiloniellales bacterium
GCATGAAGCCGAGCGACGAGAGCCCCGGCGCCACCGCGTCCGGCAGGCGGGGCTCGCTGCGCGCGGGCAGGAGGACGATCGGCGCCGCCGGGCTTTCCAAGAGCGCCGTCTCGGTCGGTCCGAGCATGCAATAGCGGGCGATCACGCCGAGGTCGCGCGCCATGAGGGCGAAGGCCTTGCCGTAGCGGCGCTTGCGTCGGCGCAGGCGCTCGAGCGCGGCGGCGTCGGTGGCGTCGCAGGCCAGGTGATAGCCGCCAAGCCCCTTGATCGCGACGATCTCGCCCTTCTGGATCAGGCTCGCCGCCGCGTCGACCGCGTCGAGCATGCTGTAGCTGTCGCTCAGCACGGGCCGGCCGTCCATCCGCTCGAGCGCGACCCGGGGGCCGCAGCCATGGCAGGCGACGGGCTGGGCGTGGAACCGGCGGTCGGCCGGGTCCTCGTACTCCCGGCGGCAGGCGTCGCACAAGGCGAAGGCGGCCATCGAGGTGTTGGCGCGGTCGTAGGGCGGCCGATCGACGATCGAGAAGCGTGGCCCGCAATGGGTGCAGTTGGTGAAGGGGTAGCGGAAGCGGCGCTCGAAGGGGCTCAGGACCTCCGCCAGGCAGGCCGCGCAGGTGGCTGCGTCGGGCACCACGTGGGTCCGCATGGCGCCCGCGCCGCTGGCGGCGATAACGAAGCCCCGGTAGCCGTCGCCGTCCGCCAGCGCCCGGGTCTCGACCGCGTCGATGCGCGCCAGGGGCGGCGCCTCGGATCGCAGGCGGTCGAGGAACCGGGCGAGGGCGCTCGGCGTGCCGACGGCGCGAATCAAGACGCCGGCGGAATCGTTGAGCACCTCGCCGCGGAGGCCGCAGGCCTTGGCGAGGCGCCACACCGTCGGGCGAAAGCCGACGCCCTGGACCAGGCCGCGGACCCGGATCTCGCGCGCCGCGAGGAGCTCGCGTTGCTGGGCGGGCAGGGCGTTCATGGCGCGGCCCGCCAGATCGAGACGCGGTTGTTGCCGGTGTCGGCCACCACCGCCAGGTCGCCTTGAGCCGTGCCCCGGGCCGTTAGCGCATAGGGCCAGCACAGGCTGTCCCGGGTCGCCGGCAGCCAGCGATTGTCGCCCTTGGCGGCGAAGTCTGGCTGGCCGGTGAGGCGCGTCGCCGCGGCGCCGGGCGCGAGGTCGGCCGCCGGCCAGCCGAGCAGGCGGGAATTGGCGGTGTCCGCCACCGCCAGGGTGTCGCCGAGGGCGGCGAGCCCATAGGGCATGTTGAGCACCCGAGCGTCCGGCCAATAGCCGCCGCCGTTGTGGTCGACCCCGGCGGCGTCGCTTTGCCCGAGGACGAAGTCGCACGGCCGGCCGTTCGCGTCGGGCGGCGCGTTCCAGACCATCACCCGGTTGTTGCCGGCGTCGGCGACGGCCAGGCGCGCGCCCAGGCGGCAGACGGCGTGGGGCCAGCGCATGCCCGCGGCGTCCGGCGCCCGCCCGGCGTTCTCGTCGCGGCCGTCGAAGCGGTCCTGGCCGATCACCAGGTCGGCCGGCTGCCCGTTCTCCCCCGGCACCTCGCGCCACACCAGGACGCGGCGGTTGCCGGTGTCGGCGACCACCAGCCGCCCGTCGATCAGGGCGACGCCGTAGCACCAGTTGAGGGTGTCGGCGCCGGGGCGGCCGCCGCGGTTGGCGGCGGTTCCGGCGAAGTCGTTCTGGCCGAGGACCACGTCGGCCGGCACGTTGTGGTCGGCCGGATAGCTCCGCCAGACGAGCACCCGGTGGTTCCAGGCGTCGGCCACGGCGAGGACGCCGTTCTCGGCGGCGACGCCGGTCGGCACGTTGAGGGTGGCCGCGCCCGCCTCGCCCCTGTCGTTGCGTCCCTCGTGGCGGAAGCTTTTCTGGCCGATCACCCAGTCGGCCGGGGCCTGGTCGGCGGCGGGCAGGCGGTGCCAGATCAAGAGCCGGTGGTGGCCGGTGTCGGCGACGAAGAGCGGGCCGTCCGGTCCGCCCAGGCAGGCGCCGCGCGGGCCGAACAGGGTGTCGGGGCGCGGCGCCACCGGCTCGGGCAGGGCGCCGTCGCCGGCGCGGCTGCCGACGACGACCGCCGGGCCGCCACGGTCCATCAGCGGCCGGCCGGTCTGCGGCGCGCCGCTCGCGGCGGCGCGGCGGGGGTCGGCAGGCAGCGACAGGGCGACGCGCATCTTCCGTCACCTCGCCAGTCGGACTTCGACGCGGTCGCCGACGACGCGCACCGCGTGGGCGCGAAGCTGCACCTCGGGGGCGGTCAGGCATTCGCCCGACGCCAGCGCGTAGCGGAAGCCGTGATGCGGGCAGGTGAGCACGCCGTCGCGGATCTCGCCGGCGTCCAAGGGCAGGCCGAGATGGGCGCAGGCGTTCTGGAAACAGCGCACGACCGCGCCGTTGCGGCTCAAGAGGACGGGCTCGCCCTCGAGGGTCGTCGCCAGCACGTCGCCGTCGGGAACCTCGTCGTAGCCCGCCGCCTCGAGCCAGTCGCCTTCGTCGGCCTTGGCGAAGGGGCTGACGAACTTGAACCCGCCGTCGGCCGATCCCTTGGCGCCGGCCAGCCCCTTGGCCTGCTTGATCTCGGTGATCTCCGGGCAATGGCTCTCGATCGCCTTCTTGACGCCGGCGATGAAGGTGAGCGCCGAGGCCGGGCAGCCGTCGCAGTTGCCTTGGAAGCGGACCTCGACGGTGTCGGGCGGCGCGACCGAGACCAGCTCGACGCCGCCGCCGTGGGACGCCAGCATGGGCCGGACCGACTCCAGGGCGGTCTCGACCCGCTCCTGCAGGCTCGGCTTGAGCAGCCCGTGATGGCGCAGCACGGCATAGACCACCGGGTCCTTGACCGCCTCGGTCAAGGCCGCGACCGCCGCCGGATCCGACTTGAGGGCGGCGATCAGGCGCCTGAGCGCTTCCTTGTGGAGGTCGTCGATCGACCGCCGGTAGGCCACCAGCGCCGCCCTTTGCTCATCCTCCCAGCCCTCGAACCAGCCCGCGAAGAGCGCTTCGAGCCGCGCCAGATCGCCGATCACCGACTCGAGCTCCCGATCGGTCGGGCCCGCTGTCCGGGGGGCGCTCTGGGTGGCGTCCTGGGTGGCGCTTCGGCTCATGACGAGGTGTCACCTTCACACTGAGTTATGCGGCAGCCTCACTGGTACTTGAGATCCTTGAAGAGATAGGGCTGGAGCGCGCCGCCCGCCGCGCCGGCGAGCGCGGCGGCGAGCGCCAGGGGCAAGCCGAGGAGCGCCAGGACCACCAGCACCACCGCCGTGACGGCGACGCCGACGGCCAGTTTCTGGAAGACGCTGGCGTTGTTCTTGAACAGCCTGCCCTGGAAGAACAGCACCATCGAATGTTTCACCATGTCCCACATGGGCGGCGCGCTCCCTACGACAGCAGCATGACGAGGACGACGCCCAGCACCACGCCGGGAATGCCGGCGAGGGGGCCGTAGAACGCGCCCATCATCGCGGCGAGCTCCTTGCCGAGCGCCTCGGCGCCGGTCAGGAGGCCGCCGACGGCGCCGCCCGCCACCGAACTCGCGACGCCGACGACCAGCGCCAGAACAGCCATTCCAAGGGTGGTATCCACGGCGGTCCCTTCCTCTTCCATGTCCTCGGCCGCCCACCGCGCGCGCCGGCGCGGGCGGCCTCACTGGTCGGCCTCACTGGGCGGCCACGTCCGCCGCGCCCGCCCCGTTACCAGGGCCGGTGCCGGGGCCATTACCAGGGCCGGCGCCAGAGCCGGCGGCGATCTCCTCCTGGAGCTCGGCGATCATGCCCTCGACGATCTCCAGCTTCCGGCCGTCGCCAGCGCCCCGAAAGATCTCGCGCGCGTCCCGGTAATGCGCGATGGCCGCGTGCAGCCGCCGGGGATTGCCCCGTTCGGGATGCGCGGCGTCGTCGGGCAGGTTCCTCAGGCAGTTCGCCTTGTTGCAGATGGTGTTGGCGTATTCCACCGGCGCCGCGTCGCGGGTGCGCACCTTGAGCGCTTCGTCGTAGGCCTCGAGCGCCCTCAGGTTGTTCTCGACCGCGTGGCTGCTCGAGACGTACTGCAAGGCGTTGCCGAGATTGTTCTGCAGCATCGCGTATTCCTTGGGGTGGTCGATCAAGTTGACCACCTTGAGGCCCTCCTCGAACGACTGCACGGCCAGCGCCTCGCGCATCTTGGCGCGCTCGTCGGTGAAGGGGATGGAGAGGAAGGCGGTCGCCAGGTTGTTCTGCAGGATCGCGAACTCCTTCGGGAATTGCGCGGCGTCGAAGGTCTGGAGCGCCTGCTGATAGGCGGCGATGGCATCGGTGATCCTGGCCCGGCCGGCCGCCGCCAGGGACTGCAGGACGAGGCCCATGTTCATGTGAAGCTCGGCCATCTCCTCGGGCGCGCCCGATCGCTTGAGGATGTCGCGGGCCGTCTCGTAGTTGTCGCGCGCCCGTACCAGCGTCTCGTCGTCGTCGCCGGGCATGGCCTGCAGTGCGGTGCCGAGGCGCGCGTGGACGCGCCCGCGCAGCAGATGTTCCTCGGTCGGGCAGATCTCCAGGGCCTTCTGGTAGAGCGCGACCGCCTGGCTCAGATGTTCCGGGGATTTCGGCTTGTGCTGGAGGCCCATGGCGATTTCCACGAGCATCTCCACCTTCTCGGGCGCGCTGGCGCGATCGGACGCGACGGCGGCCAAGGCCGCCTGCACCTGAGCGTCGGCTCGCGGATCCACCACCCCGCTCCTCCCAGAGGTCTCGGCCCTTCTTGATCGACGGGGCCTCGTTCGGCGGGAGTGTAGGACGTGACGCGGAGCCTGTCTAGATGGTTTTCGAAATGTAAACTTAGTTTACAGGCGTCGCCCGGGGCGGGAACAACGCCGGGACGCGCAGCGCGGCCTGGCGGGCGCTCCAGCGAACGGCGGGCGTGTGCTCGCGCGCCTCCTCGAGCCCGTTCTCGCGCAGGGTGTCGGCGGCGTCGATCACCCGGTCGCCGCGGCTGTTGCGCAGCTTCATGAGATAGCCGCCCGAGGCGACGGAGGCGACCGGCAGGATGAGCAGATCCCGCCCGTCGGCGAGCAGGACGGCGGACTCGATGCCGCGGAAATAGCGGTCGTAGAGGTCGCGGTCGAGGTAGATCCGCCCGCCGGCGATGCGCAAGCGAAGCGCCGTGCCGCAGGCCATCAGTGCTGTCCCAGACGGCTGCCCACCTCGCTCAGCAGCTTCGCCGTCACCCGTTCCGCCGCCGCCGCGACCGGCGCGCTCAGCTCCCAGCCGTAGCCCAGATTCTCGGCCTCGATCAGCGTCACCCGGATATCCTCGGGGAACTCGTCCTTGAAGATCTGCCGCCCGGCGTAAAGCGCGTGGTCCCAACGGAAGTCGTGCAGCGAAAAGCTCGCGCAGCCGGCGTTCTCCAGCTCTTCTCCCGGCACCTCGAAGACCGTGCCGGGTGCGGAGCCGGTGGCGCTGGCGTCGACGATGATCAGGCTCTCGCAGCCGCGCGATTGGAACATGACGTCCATGCCCGCGGTGCCGGCGTCGAAGACGCGCACCCGGTCCTCCGCCTCGCGCCCCACCGCCGCCTGCAGCCGGCGGGCGATGACCACGCCGACGCCGTCGTCGCAGCGGTTGAGGTTGCCGCAGCCGATGATCGTCAAGACGCCAGTCATGGGCGCGCGCCGCTTAGCTCGTTCCTTCGCATGGGCTCAGATCCGCCAGAGCCGGCAGGACCACTGGGGCTCGACCGGGATGTTCAGCTCCGGCAGCTCGCAATACCGCCGATGAACGAGATAGTACATGCAGGTCTCGCAGGGCTGCTCCAGGTCCTCATGGGTGATCGTGTGGTCGGTCAGCCCGGCGACGGCAATCTTTCGGGCGAGGTCGCCCGGGTCGATCGCCCTGAGGCGGGCCAGAATCGCCTGGACCTGCTCGTGGCTGTCGGCGCGGGGAAAGGCCTCGGTCTCGAGGCCGGAGTCGAGCAGCGCGGCGATCTCGCGCCGGCGCGCCGCGTCGTCGTCGGCACGCGCAGCTTTCTGTGCAGTCATTCACGCCTCCGGCATCAGATGCGCCACAGCCGGCACCACCAGTGCGGCTCCACCGGCACGGAAAGCTCGGGCAGATCGCACCATTTGCGGTGCACCAGATAGTACATGCATTCCAGGCAGCGCTGTTCTTCCGGGCCGTAGGGGTGATCGACGAAGCCGCCGATCACCAGCTTGCCCTCGAGGTCCTCGGGATCGAGCGCGCGAAGCTGCTTCAGGATCTCGGCGAACTCCTTCTCCGTCTCCGGGAACGGCTCGGTCTCGGTCTTGAGCCCGTTCTCCAGCAGCTCGCCGATCCTTTTCAGCAGCTCTTCGTGGGTGTGGCCCGCCATCCCCATAGCTCCCAGCCGCGGCCGACTCTCGGCCGATCGTTCCCCCTTGCAAGGGTGACCGGACTCGAGCCGGGAGGGAAGGAAGAGTGTCGCCTCTTCCTTCCCCGCACGGTCGACTAGGCTGTCCGGAACCTGGTCAATTCCTCGCCGGTCTTCGCGTCGTGCGCGTGCACCGTGCAGACAAGGCAGGAATCGAACGACCGACAGACGTGCCCGACCTCCACCGGGTCGCTCGGGTTGGCGATGGGCGTGTTGATCAGGCACTCCTCGATCGGCCCCCGCTCACCGTCCGCGGCGCGCGGCCCAACGTTCCAGGTGGTCGGCGCGACGATCTGATAGTTCTTGATCTTGCCGCCCTCGACCTCGATCCAGTGGCAGAGGGCGCCGCGGATCGCCTCCGTCGCGCCCCAGCCGCGGCCGTCGCGCTCCGTCGGCTTGATGTACCACTCGTCGTCCAGGCGGAACTCGCGCAGGATGTGCTCGGCCTGGCGGTAGAGCTTGACGCCCTCGTGCATGCGCGCGAAGTGACGCAGCAGGACGCTGGCGCCGCCCATGTTCTTGTACATGTCGAGAACCAGGGGATCGTAGTGCTGCCAGTCCTCGCCGTGCTTGCCGCCGGCGACCATCTGGCGCGCCAGGGGGCCGGCCTCCAGGCGGCCGTTCTCCTCGTGGCGCGGCGCGGTCGACCAGGAGTACTTGCCGTCGGGATCCCGCTCGTTCTTCTGGACCGGAACCGTCGTGCGGTCGTAGGGGTGCAGGCCGCCCTTCTCGTCGTACCAGGCGTGCTTGGTGTCCTCCCGGGTGAGCGACTGATCCATCAGCTTGTGGCTGTCGCTGGCGCCGTCGTAGACGCCGCTCTTCATGATGAGGGCGGCGTTGCGGCCGTCGATGGTCGGCTTGTTGTACTTGTCCTCGTGCGGCAGGTAGCCCCACGAGATGTATTTGCCGTGACCGCGGCCGTAGGTGTCGAGGCCGACGTCCTTGCCCATGCGCCAATAGAGCCCGAGGTCGGAGTTGGCGTGGGTGGGCTTCTCGTCGAGCCACGCCATGAAGTCGTCGTAGGACTGGATCTCCTCGTAGCGCTCGAAGGAGCAGCCGAGCCAGACGGACTCCATCCAGTCGCGGCGGAAATGCTCGAGGATCGACCAGGCGCGGGTGACGTCGGTCAGGGTCGGCGCGCACATCACGCCGCCGGGCACCATGTAGCTCGAATGCGGCCATTGCCCGCCGAGCAGGGCGTAGACCTCGACCGGCCGCCCGGAGATCGTCACGCCGATCTCGTAGTTGGTGCCGGTGAACGGCGACCAGCGCTTGACCGCCTCTTCGTAGAACTGGCTGTTCTGGTAGTTCTTGTTGGTCAGGTCGATCTGGAACAGGCCGTAGTGGTGGCGCGGCAGGCTCTGCAGGCTTTCCGTGATTTGCCCGAGGTTGCGCGCCAGGATCGCGTTGCGCGGCACCTCGGTCTGCCAGGCCGTGTCGAGCGCCCAGGCGGCGCAGGTCAGGTGCGAGGCGCCGCAGATGCCGCAGGCGCGCGGCGTCACCACCAGCCCGGCTTGCGGGTCCTTGTCCCGCAGGATGATTTCGAAGCCGCGGAACAGCTCCGCGCTGGTCCAGGCGTTGGTGACCACGCCGTTCTCGATCTCCACCCGAACGTCGAGGTCGCCTTCGACCCGGCCGACCGGCGAGATATCGAGCGTTTGTACTGCTGCCTCAGCCATCTTGAGGTCCCTCCCGCTAAACGACGAAGATGTCTTGCTCGGCCCAAGCCGGCGCCGCCGCCTTGGCCGCGGCGGTCAGCTTGACGTAGCCGGTCTTGTCCACCCCCTCCGGCATGTCCTTGGGCACGCCCATCACGGTCTGGGTCTTGAACACCGTGCCCGGCTCGAGGTCGAAGAAGGGGAACTCGGGCTCCGTGCAGCCCAGGCACGGCATGCCCGAGCGGGTCTTCGACGACTGCCGGTTCCACAGAATCCGGTTGCACGGGCTGTGGGTCATCGGCCCGCGGCAGCCGAGGTCGTAGAACAGGCAGCCCTTGCGCTGGCCGAACTCGGTGGCCGAGACCTTGTAGGCGAAGTGCATGTTCCGCGTGCAGCCGGTCTGGGTGAAGCTGGTGAAGAAGGTCTTGGGGCGCTGGAGGTCGTCCAGGGCGATCTCGCCTCCCCGGCCGGAGGCCACCGCCACCAGGATCTGGGTCACCCAGTCCGGGTGCGCCGGGCAGCCCGGGATGTTGATGACCGGCAGGCCGGCCTTGCTCTTGAAGTCGGTGCCGAGCGCGCCGCCGGCCTTGCGCTTGAGGAACTGCAGGCCGCGGGAGTCGCTGGGGTTGGGGGCCGTGGCGGGAATCCCGCCCCAGGTCGCGCAGTCGCCGATCGCGACGACGAACTGGGCGGCGGCCGACAGGTCCTTCACCCAATCCTTCATCGGCCGGCCGGCGAAGCGGTTCCAGTTGCCGCTGCCGTCCGGGGCGTGCACCACGGTGCCCTCGAAGACGAAGATGTCGAGGCCGATGGTGCCGGAGACGCAGTCCTCGAGGAGCCTGCGCACGTTGTCGCCGAGCTCCAGTCCCAGGGAGGGATGCCACAGGACGTTGATGCCGAAGTCGGTGACCAAGTCGCACGCGCTTGGCTCCTCGGCATTCAGAAACGACATGGTGTTGCCGGAACAAGCGCCACCCTGCAACCAGAGCAAGTTTGCCATGAGCTCCTCCCCGATGAGTCCGAGCGACCGCCTGAGCGGTCGCCGTGCGATGAGCACGTGCGGGGGTAACACGCACGAAGCGTGCCAAGGCGCCCGCCCGCGGACAGTCGGAGCGATTACAGGCGGTTATTCCCCAGCGCCGGCGCCGGCCGGGGCCGGGCGGCCGCCAACTGTCAAGAAAGTTTCCAGCGCGCTTTGCGAAGCAAGTTTGCAGACGGCCGGAGGAGCGGATGAGATCGGGAGGACGACTGGGGCGCTGCGCCTTCAGCCTCGGCGATTGCCGCACACCGGGCATTCGACCTCGAAGGCGTAGCCGTGCCAGATGCCGGCGCAGCGGCTGCACCAGTGCCCGGTCACCTGACCCTCGGTCATGCCGAGATGGGCGGCGAGCTTGCCGGTGCCGAGCGTCTTCCGCTCGCTGCCGGCGCCCGGCGGGCGCACCCGCGACTGGGGAAAGCGAAGCAGCTTCGAGGCTCCGGCGGCCGGCGGCGGTTTGGATTCCTTGCTCACCTCAGGCTGCGCCCCGATGCATCGCGGTCCGGCTCCGTCATTCGCTCAAGGCGTAGCGCTTGATCTTGTTGGCCAGGCCGACCCGCGACAGGCCGAGCTGGCGCGCCGCCTTGCTCTGGTTCCAGCGGTGATTGTCCAAGGCGTGCTTCACCAACTGCACCTCCAGGGACTCGACCATCTCCTTGAGCGTCGAGCCTTCTGGGCGCAGTACGACGCTCGGGTCCGACTGGGCGACCGGCGGCACGTTGGCGAGGCTGGGCGGCAGGTGCCGCGTGGTCAGGTACTCGCCGTCCTGGGCCAAGGCGACCATGCGGCGGATTTCGTTCTCCAGCTCGCGCACGTTGCCGGGGAACGGGTAGGCCATGAGGATGCGAACCACCTCGTTGGCGATGCCGAGCACCCGCCGGCCGAGGGCGTCGCGATGCTTCTGCACGAAGAACTCGGCGAGCACCGGGATGTCCGCCGGCCGCTCGCGCAGCGGCGGCACCATGAGATCGAAGCCCTGCAGGCGAAAATAGAGGTCCTCGCGGAACTCGCCGCGCTCGACCAGCTTGCGCAGCGGGCGATTGGAGGCGGCGATGATGCGCACGTCGCAGATATCCATGCGGTCGCTGCCCAGGGGCTTGACCTCGCCCTCCTGCAGGAAGCGCAGCAGGTTGACCTGGAAGGTCGGCGAGACGTCGGAGATCTCGTCGAGGAACACGGTGCCGCCGTCGGCCGCGCGGAACAGGCCGAGGCGGTCGCTGATCGCCCCGGTGAAGGCGCCGCGCTTGTGGCCGAACAGCTCGGAGTGGAGCAGCTCGTCCGGCACGCCGCCGCAGTTCTGCACCATGAGGGGGCTGCCGCTGCGGTTGCTGTTGAAGTGGATGGCCCGGGCGAGCAGCTCCTTGCCGGTGCCGGTCTCGCCTTGGATCAGGATCGGCAGCTCGGTCTTGGCCGCCTGTCTCGCCAGGTTGCACAGCTCCGCCATGGGCTCGCTGGCGTAGACCAGCTTCTCGAAGCGAAAGCCGGTCTCGCGGCTCGGCGGCGTGGACTTGCCCTCGAACAGGGGCGCGTCCTCGTCGATCTTGAGCTCCCGGCTCAGCAGCCGATGCCGGCGCGCCAGCTCGCGGGTCTCGAGCGAGCGCTTGACCACCAGGCATACCTGTTCGATGGCGAGCGGCTTGACCAGGTATTGATAGGCCGCGGTGCGGGACAGCACCTCGCCGAGCGACCGCGGCCGGCGTCCGCCCAGCACCAGCAGGCGCACGATGCTCGGCTGGCTGACGCGCAGGTTGCCCAACAGCTCGGTGGCGTCGAAGCCGCGCGCCTCGGCGTCGCCGATCACCAGGTCGACGTTGGCGTCCTCCAGGATGTCTTGGGTCTCGGCCGCCGAGGTCGCGAACAGGACGCGATACTCGTAGTCTTCGCTCAGCGCGGCGGCGATGCGGCCGTACTGCTTGGGGACCTCGCTGGCGATCAGGACGGTGGAGTCGTGATCCATGACGTAAGTTCGTTGTCAATGTGCAAAGGAGGTTAGCAGCTTGTCGCCGCGCCGACAATCCGGGAACTGAACGGCCCGCCGCCGTCTCCGCAACTTTGCCGGGTATGCGC
>JAWWCG010000062.1:0-10986 GCA_033720555.1 Kiloniellales bacterium
GCGCCGTCACAAGCCTGGAATGGCGTCGAACTGAAGCACCAACGCGACGAGCATCGCGACCGTCAGGACTCCCGTCAACACCGTGAACGAGGACATGGGTCTGGCCTCCGTACGCCCCTCGGGACGCCTATGGATTGCGAGTTGCCCGATTGCATCACAGCGCCCCGCGCCCCGCCTCGCCAAGCTGCGCATAGGGGCTCAACGTCATTCGCGATGGCTCGCCCGGACCCGCGGTTTGGGCCGGCGTACGCCCGGATCCCAGGCGGGGCGCACCGACCCGGCGGCGGCGCCGTGCGCGCGAGCGACAGGCGATGGGGCAGCCAGCGCCATCGCCGACGCGCCCCTCGCCAAGGCCGTCTGCACCGTTGCTCCGCCGCCCGAGGAAAGGCATGCTGCTTCGTGAGGCGCCCAGGGGGCTGACGACGCGGCGCCGACAGGGGGACGCAGAACATGAAACGGGTCACCATCTTCATCGACGGCACCGCCAACGACCGGATCTCGCTGTCCTCGGCGGTGGCGTTGTGCCGCTGTCTCGACGGCCGGCTGAGCGTGGTCCATCCGCGGCCGCCGGACGACGTCGTCGCCAGTCCCGACGGTCAGACCGTGGTCCTGGTGAAGAACGAAGAAGAGCGCGCGGCGCGCCGCAACGACGCGAGGGCCGCCTACGACGACGTCTGCGGCGCGCTGGACATCGCCGACTGGCAGGAGTCCGAGGAGACCGCGACCGAGGCCATTGTCAGCCATGGCCTCTACAGCGACGCCGTGGTGTTGGAGCGCCTGTCCGACGAGGAAGGCCCCGAGGTGCTGACCCTCAACACCGCCCTCTTCGAGACGCCCGGGCCGGTTCTTGTCACTCCGCCCAAGGCACCGTCGGTGGTCGGCCGGTCGGTGGTCGTGGTGTGGAGCCCCACCCTGCAATCGGCCCGCGCCGTGCGCTCGGCCCTGCCCATCCTGAAGCGGGCGGACTCGGTCGCCGTGCTCACAAACAAGGCGAAGAAAGAGGCCGATCCCTCCGCCCTGCTGGCTTATCTCGCCACCCATGGCGTGAGCGCCAAGCCCGGAACCTTCGACGGAGGAACTCTGACCGCGCGGGGGCGCGGCCGCGCCATCTTGGCGGCGGCGGCCGACGCCGGCGCCGATCTCCTGGTCATGGGCGCCTACGGCGAGAACCGGCTGACCGCCCTGATCGGGCTGGGTCGGGCCACCCGCAAGGTCGTCAGCGCGACTCAGATACCGGCATTATTGCAACACTAAATCAAACGATTAGGGGACAGGCTTGAGATCCAAGGCGAAGCGCGCCTCGATGCGGCACCGCAGCTCGTCACGGACCTCGCGGTAGGCCTGGAGGCGGATCTCGCGGCTGCCCTCCACCCAGGTGGGGTCCATGATCGGCCAGAACTCCACGTCGCACGCCATGGTGCGGGTCAGCTCCACGGCCTTGTGCTGGGCCTCCGGCGATAGCGAGACGATCAGGTCGTAGGAGGTATCCGCCAGCTCGTCGAACGACTTGGCCTGGTGGCGCGACAGGTCGATGCCGATCTCCTCCATCACGATGACGGCGAAGGGATCGATCTCGCCGCCGCGCACGCCCGCCGAATCGACGTAGATCTTGTGACCCAAGAGGTGCTTCAGCAGCCCCTCGGCCATCGGCGAGCGGACCGAGTTGAGCGTGCAGCTGAATAAGACGGCGCGGGGCAGGTCCTCCATCCCACCCTAACCTCGAATATGCAGTACGCACAGCAGGGTGAAGAGGCGCCGTGCGGTGTCGAAGTCGACCTCGATGCGGCCGTCGAGCCGGTCGCGAAGGATCTCCGAGCCCTCGTTGTGGAGGCCGCGCCGGCCCATGTCGATGGCCTCGATCTTGGACGGGCTCGCCGTCTTGATGGCGTCGAAATAGCTTTCGCAGATCGTGAAATAGTCCTTCACGATCCGCCGAAACGGCGCCAGCGGCAGCGCGACCGTCTCGATCGGCTGGTCCGCCTCGTCGCGGATGTCGAACAGAAGCCGGTTGTCCTGGACCGAAAGGTGCAAGTTGTAGGGACCCTGCCGATCGCCGACCAAGGCGAAGTGGTTCTCTTCCAGGAGGTCGAAGATGGCCACGGCGCGCTCGTGCTCCACGTCGGCGTTACGCCGCACGACGGTGCGCTCGTCGAGAGAAACCTTGACCAGCCGGCTGGTCTCTGAGTTTTCGGGCCCGCCGCTCATCTCGCTGCCGCGCGATTATCCGCACGAATCCTCGGGAATTCGCCGCCATCCTACAAGGGTGGGGTTGAGCGCGGGATTAAGCGTCCGGCTCATCCGCCAGTCGAACCGTAAGTGAAAGCGCATGGGCGTCCAGACCCTCGGCGCGGGCCAGCGCGATCGCCGACGGGGCGATCACCGCCAGCGCCTCGGGCGTGCAGCCGATGAGGGAACTGCGCTTCATGAAGTCGAGCACCGACAGGCCGGAGGAAAAGCGCGCGCTGCGCGCGGTCGGCAACACGTGGTTGGGGCCGGCCACGTAATCGCCGAGGGCCTCGGGCGTATGGCGGCCGAGAAAGATGGCGCCGGCGTGACGGACCTGGCCGGCGATGTCGTCCGGCGATTCCGTTGCGATCTCCAGGTGCTCGGGCGCGATCCGATCGATCAGCGCCGCCGCCTCGCCCAGGTCTCGGGTCAGGATGATCGCGCCGTGGGCCTGCCAGGAGGCGCGCGCGATCTCGCTGCGCGGCAGGGCCTGCAGATGAACCTCGATGGCGCGCGCGACCGCCCGGGCGAATTCCCGGTCGTCGGTGATCAGGATCGCCTGGGCGGCGGTGTCGTGCTCGGCCTGGGACAGCAGGTCGGCGGCGATCCAGCGAGGATCGTTCCGGCCGTCGGCCACCACCAGAATCTCCGACGGGCCGGCGATCAGGTCGATGCCGACGGCGCCGAAGACCTGTCGCTTGGCCGCCGCCACGTAGGCGTTGCCGGGGCCGACGATCTTGTCGACCGGCGGGATGGTCTCGGTGCCGTAGGCGAGCGCCGCCACCGCCTGGGCGCCGCCGATCCGGTAGATCTCGTCGACCCCGGCGGTCGCCGCAGCGGCCAGCACCAAGGGCGCGATTCGGCCCTCCGGCGCCGGCACCACCATCACCAGGCGCTCGACCCCCGCCACCTTGGCGGGCAGGGCGTTCATCAGCACCGAGGAGGGATAGGCCGCCGTGCCGCCCGGCACGTAGAGGCCGGCGGACGCCAGCGCCGTCCAGCGGTGGCCGAGCCGGACGCCCGCCGCGTCGCGGTAGTCGAGGTCCTCCGGCGTCTGGCGCCGATGATAGTCGACGATGCGTTCGGCGGCCTCGGCCAGCGCATCGAGCTCGCGCGCGGCGCAGGCGGCCTTCGCCGCCTCGACCTCCTCGGCCGTGATCCTGAGGTCCGCAGCCGCGAGCTCGACCCGGTCGAAGCGCCGGGTGAAGTCGAGGACCGCGGCGTCGCCGCGCGCCCGGACGTCGGCGAGGATCGCCGCCACCGCCCGATCGACCTCCTCCTGGGTCTCGCGCTGGGCCGCCAGGAAATCGGCGAAACGCCGCTCGAAGTCGGGCTCGGCAGTGGCGAGTTCATGCGGCATCGGCGGCCTCGCGAAAGCGGTCGATCCAGCCGGCCATGACCTGGGGCCGGGTCTTCAGCGCGGCCCGGTTGACGATCAGCCGGGCGCTCACGTCGGCGATCCTCTCGACCTCCACCAGGTCGTTGGCCGCCAGGGTGGCGCCGGTCGAGACCAGGTCGACGATCCGCCGGCACAGCCCCAAGCCCGGCGCCAGCTCCATCGCGCCGCTCAGCGCGATGCACTCGGCCTGCACGCCGCGCCGGGCGAAATGCTGCCGCGTGATGCGCGGATACTTGGTGGCGATGCGGATATGGCTCCAGCGGCTCGGGTCGTCGCGCTCGCCGAATTCCCGCGGCTCGGCCACCGACAGGCGGCAGCGCCCGATCTTGAGGTCGACCGGCGCGTAGAGCTCGGGATAGTCGAACTCCATGATCACGTCGTTGCCGGCGACGCCGAGCTGGGCCGCCCCGAAGGCGACGAAGGTGGCCGCGTCGAAGCTGCGCACCCGAACGATCTCGAGGTCCGGACGGTTGGTGGTGAACCGCAGTTGGCGGGCGTCCTCGTCGGCGAAGGCCGGCTCCGGCTCGATGCCGGCGTGCGCCAACAGCGGGAGCAACTCGCTCAATATCCGCCCCCGCGGCACCGCCAGAATCAGCCTGTCGTCGACGACCATCGCCCCCTCCCCCTTGGACCTACTCGCCCGCCCCAGAAGTGCCGGACGCCCCTGAGGTGCCGGACGCGCCATCGCCGACCCGCTCCGCCTTCTCGTCTCCGCTTTCGTGCAGCGGCAGCCAGGGCGTCGGCCACGGCTCGCCCAGATCCTCAAGGAAGCAGGCGATCGCCCCCACCTCCAGGCGAACCAACGCGCCGCCGGAGAACACCAGGGTGAGCGCGCCGGGCCGCGCCTCGACGGTGAGCAGGCTCAGTACCTGGTCCTTGTCCTTGAGATCGAGCTTCTGGGTGCGCACCCGCCGGACCTTCTCGAAACAGAGGCCGGCGTTCACCCGCGCGTAGCGGGGCCGCGGGCCGGCGTCCTCGAACCGGGCATCGCCCTCATCGCCCGCAGGAACAGAGTCCGCCGCGCCCGCCGCGCCGGGCGGCTCGACCTCCGGCGCCGCGCCGGCCTCGCCGACCGGCTCTTCCCAACGGAAGCGGCTCAAGACCATGACGAAGCGATTTTCGCGCGCCAGGTAGGTCATTTCCGCCGGGCGCACGACCGCATCCTGCAGGACGGCGGCCAAGACCGCCATGTCCTCGAGGTCGCGCGCGCGCAGCTTGAGGGGTCGAGCTTTCTCCATGCGGGCGGTTCTATCACGCCCGACAGATTAAGCCGAGACCCGCTCGATGTCGGCGCCGCAGGCCGACAGCTTTTCTTCCAGGTGTTCGTAGCCGCGGTCGAGGTGGTAGACCCGGCTGACCAGGGTCTCGCCTTCCGCCACCAGTCCGGCCAGCACCAGGCTGACGCTGGCCCTGAGGTCCGTGGCCATGACCGGCGCCCCCTTGAGCCTGGCCTGGCCGCGCACCAACGCCGAGGCCCCGTGGACATTGATGTTGGCGCCCATGCGCATCAGCTCCGGCACGTGCATGAAGCGGTTCTCGAAGATGCTCTCGGTGATCATCGAGGCGCCCTCCGCGGTGGCCATCAGGGCCATCATCTGGGCCTGCAGGTCGGTCGGGAATCCGGGATAGGGCTCGGTCATGACGTCGACGCCCACGAGCCGGCCGTCGGCCCGCCGGACCGAGACTCCCTGATTGGTCTCCGTCACCTCGACGCCGGCGCGTGCGAGCGCCTCCAGCACCGTGCGCAGGTGCTCGGCGCGTGCGCCAACCAGATTGAGATGACCGTCGGTGATCGCCGCCGCCATCGCGTAGGTGCCCGCCTCTATGCGGTCGGCGACCACCGCGTGGCGCGCGGCGCGCAGCCGCTCGACGCCGTAGATCGTCAGGGTGTCGCTGCCGAGGCCGGTGATCGCCGCGCCCATGCGGATCAAGCAGGCGGCGAGATCGGCGATCTCGGGCTCGCGCGCCGCGTTGACCAGGCGGGTCTCGCCCTTGGCGAGGACGGCGGCCATCATGAGGTTTTCCGTCGCCCCGACGGAAACCGCCGGGAAGACGATCTCGGCGCCGCTCAGGCCGCGCGGGGCGCTGGCGTGAATGTAGCCGTCGCGCAGCTCGATCGCGGCGCCGAGCAGCTCCAGCCCCTTGAGGTGAAGGTCGACCGGCCGCGTCCCGATGGCGCAGCCGCCGGGCAGCGACACCTCGGCCTCGCCGGCGCGCGCCAGCAGCGGACCCAGCACCAGCACGCCGGCGCGCATCTTTCGCACCAGGTCGTAGGGCGCCTGGGTGCTGGTCAGCCGGGCGGCGGTGAGCTCCAGCACCCGGCCCTTGTCGCCGCCCGCCTCGCCGTCTCCGTTGAGTACGATGTCGACACCGTGCTGGGCCAGCAGGCCGGCCATGGTGGTGATATCGTTGAGATGCGGCAGATTGGTCAGGGTGAGCGTCTCGTCGCTCAGCAGGCTCGCCGCCATCAGCGGCAGCGCCGCGTTCTTCGAGCCGCTGATCTGGATATCGCCCGTGAGCGGACGCCCGCCGCGAACACGTATCTGGTCCATAGAATAGAGAGTCCTAGATCTCGCTCGGTGGTCCTCGCCGCAACGGCGGCCCGGCGTCGCCCGGCGCCGCGCTGGGCGCGCGCGGCGGCGCTCAGTCCGGCTGCCCGCCGCGCCTCAGGATTTGGGCGCCACGGATTTGGACGCCTCGGATTTGGGCGCCTCGGATTTCGACGCCCGGGACCCAGCCGGCGCTGGCCCGCGCGCGCCGCCAGTCTCGCCCGCCGTCTCGCTCGCCGCCTCGTCCTCTGTCTCGCTCGCCGTCCCGCCCGCCCGGGCGCGGGCTTGGCTTTTGCGCCGGCGCAGGTTCTCGCGCAACGCCGCAGCCAAGCGCGCGTCGCGCGCCGCCTGCTTGTCGGTCTTGGTCGGGTCCGGCTCGGCGCTCATGAGGGCGGCACTGTGGGGACCAAATGCGGCAAGGTCAAGGCACTCTGGCGGGCACCCTAAGCCGCTGGAAACGCGGCCAAAACCGGTCGCTCCAGGGGGTCCGCCGCCGCCCGCCGCCGCGCCGGCCGCCGCCGGCCGGCGGGCGAGATCGCGCTTGCCTTCGACAGACCGCGGTGGCATGGTCCGCGCCGTTCCGGCCGGCGCCTACGCCGCCGCCTTTTGGGTTCGGGTCCCCCCGTGCCGCCGTAGCTCAGGGGTAGAGCACTCCCTTGGTAAGGGAGGGGTCGGGTGTTCAATTCACCCCGGCGGCACCATTCAATCCCGGCGATACTCTTCAAATCAAATAGTTAGAGTCTGCTTGCTCAGGCATTTTCTGAGCGGGTGCGCGCGCGGGACGCCGGCGAGGCGCGTGCGTCTTTTCGCCCTCGCCCGCGCTTGGCAAGCCGGGAGAACTCGGGTTAGACAGGAGATCGCGCAAGGCACCAAACAGGGGGCGGCGACAGCCGAGTTCGGCGATCCGCCGCACCGCGACGTCGGAGGCCGACAGCTTATGGAAGCATCGGAACTGAAGAGCCTGCAGGCGCCCTTGAAGGCGCGCTATCGCGAGGACCCGGCGAGCGCCGTTCTCACGCTGAGCGCCTCGGGCGCGCTCGACGACGCCGGCATCGCCTGCAAGGTGGACACCGGCCGGGCGTTGATCGAGGCGGGGCTGCATCCGGCGACCGGCGGCCCCGGCACCCAGGCCTGCTCCGGCGACATGCTCCTGGAGGCGCTCGTCGCCTGCGCCGGCGTCACCTTGAAGGCGGTCGCCACCGCGCTCGAGTTCGACCTTCGCGGCGGCACTGTCCATGCCGAGGGGGATCTCGATTTCGCCGGCACGCTCGGCGTCGCCAAGGACTCGCCGGTCGGCTTCAAGGAAATCCGTCTCCGCTTCGATTTGGAGACCGAGGAGCCGCGCGAGCGCATCGAGACCCTGTGCAAGCTGACGGAGCGCTATTGCGTCGTGTTCCAGACCCTGCAGGCCCCGCCGCCGATCTCGCTGGCGATCGACACGCGCGCCTAGAAAACAGCGCTCGGACAGCTTTCGCGCTGGCCCTTAGCTGGCGCGCTCGCCGCCCCGGCACCCTGCCCGCCCTCCGCGTGGTCACGGGCTTTCGCTCAGTCTCGCCAGCCAGGCCTCGATTCTCTTGCGGTTCACGCCCAGGTCGCTCTTGCCGTAAAGCGAGCGGCTGTAGATCGCGAGGGTGGATTTCGACGGCGCGAGGGCGACGAAGCGCACGGTCACGATGTCGGGAAAGCGAAACCGCTTCGAGCGCTCGACGTAGTCCGCCTGCGCCCCGTCCTCGCGCAGGAGCGCAACGCGCGGCTGGGCGCCGACGACGCGGCGCCAACGATCGCGCAGTTCCTCGACCGGGACCTCGAAGACCGGGCTCTCGGCATGGGCGTCGGCGGCGCACAGGCCCGGCGGGCATATCAGGAACTGGTTCGGCGTGTCGCGCAGCTTGAGACGCTCGAAGTCGACCGCCTCCGGCGCGCCGACGCGGAACAGGGCGGCAAGCGGCCGCTCGCCCAGGGGCGTGAACAGGAGCAGCGCCGCCACACCGGCGACGGCGGCGATAGTGGCGACGACCGCCACGGCGATCAGCGTAGGGCCAAGAATAATCTTCATCTCCGGCCGATCTCGAACGACGTGCCATATCCGCCCGAGCGCGCGGCGAGGCGGGCCGCGCCGCTTCGCCGGCCCGTCGGGTCGAGGCCAGGGCTCACCCCTTATCGATCCGCGCGCGCCGGGGCAAGGCGCGCCGGATCGATCACCACGTGCCGGATGCGCGACAGGTTCCAGGTGTAGGTGATATGGACCAGTCCGTCGCCGGCCTGGATCACGGCGGGGTAGGAGTATTCGCCCACGCCGCCCGCCAGGCTCAAGACGTCGCGCCAGCCCCGCCCGTCCTCGGAGAGGGCGATGTTGAGCGGCGAGCGCCAGTTGGTCGACGGGTTGTAGGCCAGGAGGTGCCGGCCGTCCGCCAGGCTGACCGCGTCGGTGCCCGAATTCGGGTTGGGAAGAGTCGTCAGGCGCGCCGCGCTCCAGGTCTGGCCACCGTCGCTCGACCAGCTCTCGGCGACCCGGCCTTGCTTGGTGCGACAGAGCATCTGCAGGCGCATCTGCTGGCCGTCATCGCCGTAGCTCAGGATGCTGGGCTGAATCGCGGCGATGGTCCGGCCGTCGTTGACGGGGCCGCTTCGGGACCACGACCGTCCCAAGTCAGCGCTCCGCTCGACGTGGGCGCGCCAGCCGTCGTGCTCGGTGCTCGACGGGCAGAGCAGGTCGCCATTCGCCAATTGCACGGGCTTGTTCTTGATCGGCCCGAGGATGCCCGCGGGCAGGCGCCGCGGCGCGCCCCAAAGCCCGTCGGCGCCGCAGGCCGTCCACATGCCCCACCAAGCCTTGGGGCTGGGCCCGACCTTGTAGAACAGCAAGAGAGGGCCCCTCGACGGTTGGAATAGAACCGGATTCCAGCATGCGTGCCGCCTTCCATCGTCGCCGATGCCGTTGGCCACCTCGAGCGGCGTCGACCAGCCCCCGCCGTCGTTCCGGGACAGCCAGATGCTCACGTCGGGCTTGGATTCGAACGTGCCCGCGAACCAGGCCGCCACCAAACCGGCGGGCGTCTCGGCGATGGTGGACGCGTGGCTCATGGCATTGGGTGACCGCTCGAAGATGAAACCGTCCGAGACGATGGCGGTCTCTTGGACCTCGAGAGGACGACGCCGACGCGGCGGGCCCAAACGTGCGGCCCGGCCGAGCATCCTGCGAAATGACAAACTGTTCGATATCATCCTTTCGAGAGTCCAAGCTCGACGGTCGCTCAGGCAGAGCGGACGCGCGCAATTCTGCCGTTAGGTCCGGCGAGCGCCGGTCACCGCGGCGCGCTGCCCCCGTCGCCCTCCCCGTAATGGCGGATCTCGATGACGTTGCCGTCCGGGTCCTGGAAGTAGACGGACTCCTCGGCGTGGCCCTGGGCGCCGAACGGCCGCTCGCCCGCCGACCTCACCGCGACCCCAGCCTCTTTCAGCCGCGCGGTCAGGGCGGCGTAGTCCGCCGGCGTCATGGCGAGGCAGACGTGATTGATGGGCGTGCCGCCGCTCGCCGCGCCGCCTCCGGTGAACGCGCGCACCGCCGCCACCTTCTGGCGTTCCATAAGGTCCAGGATCGCGGTCTCGTTGAGACGCACGCTCGGGAAGCCGGTCAGCCCCGCGCGGTACTCCTCGACCCGCTCCGGCGCCAGGCCGAGAAGCTCGACGTAGAACGCGAGGGCGCGCTCCGGGCTTTCCACCCACAGGACGACGTGGTCGATCTCCATGTCGCCACTCTAGCGCCATCGCCGAGGCTTTTCGAGGTTCCGGGGCCGTCCTCGCCTGCCGGGTCATTAGCACGCCCCAGGTTTGACAGATTCGGACGATTTCAGGACACATCGCGGAAATCGCCATGCTATAGAGTAGCTCCACGATAGCTTCGGCCCTCGATCCAAATCATTGCGGAGGCTTGGGAATCCGGCTGAGAGAGCGGCACGGCGGTTGCGCCGCCCGGCATGGCCGGGGGTGCGGCTCTAGGCTTGTGCGGCCGGCACGCCGCGCGAACAGGGAGACAAGAATGAGCGAATTCAAAGAACACTCTTACATAGCGACGCTGAAAGAAAACCTCGTCGAGCGCAAGATCGACCGCCGGGAGTTCCTGCGAACCTCGACGCTGCTCGGCCTGTCGGCGACCGCTGCTTACGGGTTCCTCGGCCGGGTGACGGGACAGACCTTCGTCCAGCCGGCCCGGGCCGAGATGCCGAAGGGCGGCAAGCTGCGCATCGGCCAAAGGATCCTCGACCTCTCCACCCCGCACACCTATAGCTGGTTCGAGGAGACGGTGACCCGGCAGGTCTGCGAGTACGTCACCAAGACCGGCCAGGACAACGTCACGCGGCCTTACCTGGCCGAGCGCTGGGAAGCCTCGGACGATCTTCGCACCTGGACCTTCACCCTGCGCTCGGACGTGAAATGGCACGACGGGCGCCCGCTCCTGGCCGACGACGTGATCTGGAACCTCAAGAACGCCCTCGATCCGGCGACCGGCTCGTCCATGCTCGGCCTGATGAAGAGCTACATGCTCAACGAGGTCGGCGACTCGGTCGAGCTGTGGGACGCCAACGCCATCGAGAAGATCGACGACCACACCTTCCGGCTGAACGCAAAGACGCCGCAGCTCGCGGTGCCGGAGCATTTCTTCCATTACCCCATGCTGATCGTCGATCCGGCGGAGGGCGGCCAGTTCGGCGCCGGCTCCAACGGCACCGGAGCGTTCGAGCTGGTCGAAGTCAAGGTGGGCGAAATCGCCATCCTGAAGCCGCGCTCCGATTATTGGGGCGACGGCCCCTA
>JAWWCG010000063.1:0-10983 GCA_033720555.1 Kiloniellales bacterium
ACCTCATCGTGCACGCGCGCTCGCGCAGCGGGCTATTTCTCGAATCCACGGTCGGAATTACCGCCGCTCTCAACATCATGGTTCATTCGGTTGCCGAATTGGATGCCAAGAAGACTGAGGCGCGCCTTGATCATTGGAAAGTAATGGCCCGAAATTTGAACGTCTTCTAAGTCCCTCGCTCAGGCGTTTGAACCGTGCCGCACGAGTTCGGCGCCTCGCACCGGCGATTGAACTTAATCGGTTTAGCTGTCCTCGGCTTGGCAGAGACATTTGTCCAGGTCGTGGGTGGAAAACGCTACCGAACGGGCTCCTGAATGCGCTGTGCCGGGCGCTGGACAGGGTCAAATCACTGGCTCTGCCGCCCCGTTGCACTTCCCGAGAGGTCAGGGCAGGCGGCCATGTCAGGCGCCTCCTGTCTTCGATCCGAGAGGTCAGCCTCGAAACGGTCGTTGTAGGCGTCACGGTGCACATTCGGGCGGCACTAGATCTGCTGAGGGCAAAGTTCGCACGATTGCACCGCTGCACATCGGCGGTTGACGTGGTGAAAGCGGCAAGAAGACAGCGAAAAGGCCTGACTGTTTGGCTGCCTGTTGTTGTACGGTCAGTGACCCGATAAACGCCTGGTTACCGTTCAACCAGAACCGGACATTGTGCATGACGGACAACGCGTGCCGCAGTCGAGCCTAGAAAATAGTCCTGCAGACCGGGGCGGTGGGAGGCAATAATAATTAGATCTACATCATGGTCTTTAGCCACTAACAAGATTTCACTGGCAGGCTGCCCATTGCGAACTTCAACAGCAGCCTCAATCCCAGATTTCTCCGCAAATACATGGAGTTCTTCGGCAGCCGCTTTCACTTGGGACTCAACAATGCCTGATGGCATATCAATGCTGACATAGTTGGGAATGTCCTCAACAACATTCACAAGTACTAGCCGAAGATTATCGCCGGCCAACGACTTCGCAATGTCGATCATCTCGGAAGCTTTTTCTGCATGAGATAAGTCGATTGGAACCAAGATCTTCTTGTACAACTGTACCTCCTTTCTCTGTGCAAAAAGCGGCTGGGGTCATCGACATTGTGCTGACGCACCTTAATATAATGCGTCCACCTCGACGACGCGAATTGATTCCGGCGATGGCCAGATTGCTGTGGCGACCTCAAGGTCGTCTCACAATAGGCCACTGCAGAAACTCTTCGGCTAGTCCACAACTCACTTCCCGAGGCGCATATTCTGCTGTGAGCTGCTTGCTCGCGCTATGGTCTCTGCCCCATCGTGCGAAGGACGTGAGGTGGCTGTTCCTGGATCTGCGGCCACCGCTGGCGCTGGCTCGGCCTCTGGCACCGGCCCCTCGGCACCAGCCGGCGACTCATCGCGATTCTCGGCGTCCGGAGGGGTTTGCGGGGGCGGTTCCGGCCGCGAACTCCTTCCGGCGCGATGGCGTGGTAGATTGATCGCGGCCAAACGGGGCCTTTGCAACGGAGATACCCCCATGCTGAACAACGCCGAAGCGGTCCTCCTGGAGCGCGATGCTGCGCACCTGGTCCATCCCCTGCACAGCCGCAAGGCCCACGCCGAGGGCAAGATGTGGGTTGGCGGTGAGGCCGAATTCCTGATCGACGCCAACGGCGGGCGCTTTATCGACGGGCTCTCCGGCTTGTGGAACAACACCGCCGGTAACGGTCGGATCGAGCTGGCGGAGGCGGCGGCCAAGCAGATGCGCGAGCTGGCCTTCGCCTCGGGCTATTCCGGCAGCTCCAACCCGCGCGCGGTCGAGCTGTCCGAGCGGCTCTCCGCCATCACCTATCCCACGATCAACCACTTCTACTTCACCTCGGGCGGCGGTGAATCGACCGATTCCAACATCAAGCTTGCCCGGCACTACTGGAAGCTGATGGGCAAGCCCGACAAGACCAAGGTGATCTCGCGCATCTGGGGCTACCACGGGGTGACGCTGGCGGCCATGTGCTGCACCGGCATTGCCAGCTACTGGCCGATGTTCGAACCGCGGATTCCCGGCTTCTCGCACATTCCTGCACCCGATTCCTACCGCTACGTGGCGCCTGAAGGCGCCGCGAGCCAGGGCCTCGCCGCGGCGGACGAGCTGGAGAAGGCGATCCTGGCCGAGGGCCCGGACACGGTGGCGATGTTCATCGCCGAGCCGGTGCAGGGCGCCGGCGGGGTGCTGGTGCCGCCGGACGACTACTTCCCGCGGATCCGCGAGATCTGCGATGAGTACGACGTGCTGTTGGTCTCCGACGAGGTGATCACCGGCTTCGGGCGCACCGGCCGGATGTTCGGCCTGGAGCACTGGGGCGTCGAGCCGGACCTGATGCAGTTCGCCAAGGCGATCACCTCAGGCTACTTCCCGCTGGGCGGCATCGGCATGAGCGACGAGGTGGCCGAGGTCATGCTCGACGGCACCACGCCCTGGATGCACGCCTACACCTACAGCGCCCACCCGGTGGGCTGCGCGGTTGGCCTCGCCATGCTCGACATCGTCGAGCAGGAGGACTTCCCCGGCCAGGCCGCCGCCAAGGGCAATCGCCTGCTCGACGGCCTGAAGGCGGCATTGGGTGACCACCCCAACGTCGGCGAGGTGCGTGGCCTGGGCCTGATGTGCGGGGTCGAGTACGTCAAGGACAAGGCGACCAAGGCGCCCTTTGATGCCGCCGAAGCCGTCGGACCCCGGATCCACGCCGCCGGGGTCGAGCGCGGCCTGTTCAGCCGCACTCGCGGCGACGTCTACCTGGTGGCGCCGCCGATCGTGAGCTCGCAAGAGACCATCGACCGCACAGTCGCGATCCTGGCCGAAGCGACGAAGGAAATCCTGGGCTAGCGGCAGGCACCAAGGATACGGGGGCTCCTCTGGGGTTCCCTTCCCCTTGGGTGGGGGAGACGCTTGCCTCTCTGTAGGCCTTTCAATAGGCCGTATGAGGGCTCCCATCGTTACTGATCAAAGTCAGGTGACGGGCATTATCCGCATCAGGTGCAAACGAGGGGGACACCGGGGTCGCTCCTAATCACTCGGGTAAACCTGTGTGTATCAGGAGATTCGCCAACTTATCGACGGTTGCCTGATCTTTGCATAGATCCGAAATACAGTACCGCGGTATTCAGGCGCGAATAAAATGATTACGACCAGGTCGCGGCCGTCCGCCGCGTCCTTGCCGCGCCGAACGAGCTGCGGGTCGAGGTCGCGCGGGCAGCGCGCTGGCGCGTCATCGTCTTCGGGCCTTGGGCGGATCTTCTTCACCGGATGTGCCATGGCGGAACCGTCTCTTCAGGCGGCGCCGGAAGCAAGACAGGAGGGTCGAGGACGAAGGTGCCGAGAAGCGGCGGCCGCAGCTTAGCCGCGAGCCTCGCGGCGCCGCAACGTTTGCCGGCCGCAGCCGGCCGGCGGGCGGGCTAGGGCGTCCAGTAATCGTCCGGCGGCGGGCCGTAGTCGGCCAGCATGCAGGAATAGACCGCCGTCTCGTCGAAGGGATAGGCGGCTTCCATATCGGGGGGCAGGGTCACCCCGATGCCTGGCGCCGTCGGCCGAAGGAGCCGCCCGCCTTCGATCCGGGCCCGATCGCCGATCATCGCCGCGCCCAAGGGAAACGCCAGCATGGGGTATTCAACCAGCCGCCCGCCGCCGGCGAAGGCGGCGTGATAGCTCGCCATGATCGCCGCGGCCCCGCCCCAGGCATGCACCACCACGCCGGTGCCCCGGGCCGCGGCTGCGCGAAACACCCGCAGCACGGCGCCGATGCCGCCGATGACCGAGGCGTCGGGCTGGACGAAGTCGTAAACGTCTTCGTCGATGCGATCGATCATCTCCTTCGGCGTGGTGATGATCTCGCCGCCGCAGATCGGGATGTCGACCCGCGCGCGCAGCGCCTTGAAGCCTTCCGGGCGATCGGGTCCGATCGCTTCCTCCAGGAAGGCGATGGGACGGTCGCTCAGCCGCCGCACCGCCTCGAGGTAGGCGATCACCTGGTCCGGGCTCTGGGGCGGGTCGGCGAGGTTCTGGCACATGTCGACGCCGACCTCGATGCCGCGCCGCCCCGCCTCGTTCAGCACCCAAGCGGTGCGCCGGACATCGTCCTTGACGGCGCGGATCTTGTAGAGGTCGATGCCCAGGCTCTCGAGCAGATCGAGCTCCCGCAGGAACTGGTCCTTGGCGTCGCAGCAGCCGCCGCTGCCGTAGATGCGGATCCGCTCGCTCTCGGCCCCGCCGAGCATCTGCCAGGCCGGCACGCCGAGGCTCTTGGCCTTGGCGTCGACCAGGGCGATTTCGAAGGCGCTGGTGACGTGGCGCGCCGCGCCCTGGAGCGACCAGTAGTCGCAGACGCTGCACAGATCCTTCACCCGCCGCACGATATCGAAGCCGTCGCGGCCCACCACGTAGGGCCGACAGAGGTCGAAGATCGCCTTGAAGACCAGCGGGGCGAAGACCGCCAGGTAGCCCTCGCCCAGGCCGGTCACGCCGTTGTCGAGAGTGACCTCCACCATGCCGACCGTGCGCTTCGGGCCGTTCGGGAAGCATTCCTTGATCTCCGGGTCGTCGGCATCGGCGTAGGGCGAGCTCAGCAGGATGCAGCGGGCGTCAGCGATCTCGGGCATCAGTATCCCTTCTCAAAATCGACCACACCGACCAGGCTATCGCCTGCGCGAAAGCGCGCCAGGTTGTCGGCGAAGACCTCGATCTTGCGGTCCATCTCGTCCTCGGTACCGCCGCTGGTGTGCTGGGTCAGGATCAGGTTGGGGCAGCGCCAGAACACGTGCTCTGGCGGCAGCGGCTCCGCAAGGGTCACGTCGATCAGCGCGCCGCCCAGCCGGCCCTGGCGCAGCCGCTCGGCCAGCGCGTCCTCTACGACGACCGAGCCGCGCCCGAGGTTGACGAAGAACGCGCTCTGTTTCAGCGCGGCGAGGCGCACGGCGTCGAACACGCCGACCGTCGCGTCGGTTTCCGGCGCCGCACAGACCACCACGTCAGCCCGGGCGAGGGCCCGGTCGAGGCTTGCGGCGGTCCAGTCGCGGCCGAACGGCTCGACGGCGCACCCGAAGGGCTCGAGCAGGGCCGCGAGGCGGCGGTTGATCGCGCCATAGCCGAACAGCACGACCGTGGCGCCGGCCAGGGTGCGGAGGGTTCGGCGGATCTCCTCGCACCGCCAGTCTCGCGCCGCTTGCAGGCGGACCAGCCGGTCAAGGCCGCGGACCAGCGCGAGGATGCCGGCCAGGGCGGTCTCGGCGACCGGCTCGGCGAAGAAGCCGGCGAGGTTGGTCATGGTGATGCGGCGCCCGAGCGCGCCCCAATCGAGGCCGCGGTATCCGTCGAAGCCGACGGATTCGAGCTGCACCCAGCGCAGGGCCTCAGCACGGGCGAGCCACTCGGCCGGCGGATTGCCGAACGCCGCCTCGCAGCTGGCCAAGGCCGGCGGGAAACCGGCGTCGGCGGCGAGCGAGCCGTGAAAGTGGAGCTGGTCGGCGCCGGCGACCTCGCGGAGGCGCGCGATCTGCGGCGCCGTGAGGTCGAGGCAAACGAAGATGTCCATGCCGCCCCGTCCCGCCTAGTTCGCGCCGCGGCGAACCGAGATGTGCCACGGGATCGTCAGACGCTCGGCCAGCGTGACGCAGCCGAAGATCGCCAGCCCGAGGACGGTCAGGAAGAAGATGCCGGCGAAGGCGAGATCCGGGCGCATGTTGCCGGTCTGGATCTGGATGTAGAAGCCGAGCCCCTGGTCGCTGCCGATGAACTCGGCGATGGTGGCGCCGACGGTGGCGTTGATCGCGGCGTACTTGAAGCCGACGAAACACTGCGGCATGGCGGCCGGCAGGCGCACCTTGACGAAGGTCTTGTACCAGCCGGCCCCCGTCATGCGGCAAAAGCGGGTCAGCTCCTCGTTCAGCGATCCGAAGGCGAGAATGGCGTTCAGCACGACAGGGAAGAAGCACACCAAGATGACGATGATCACCTTGGGCAGGAGGCCGAAGCCGAGCCAGGAGACGAACAGCGGTGCGAAGGCAATCTTCGGCACCATCTCCAGGCTGACGCAGAAGGGATAGAGGGTGCGCCGCAGGATCGAGGAAAAGGCGATCGCGAGGCCCAAAGGCACGCCGACAACCACCGAGATGGCGTAGCCGATGACTGTCTCGGAGCCGGTGATATAGGTGTAATAGAACAGCCTATCCAGGTCGGCCCAGCCCTTCTCCACGATGGTGGAGGGCTTGGGCAGGATGAAGCGTGGGATCTCGAAGACGTCGATGGCGAACTGCCAGAACAGGATGCAGCCGGCGAAGAAGACGACGAACAGCCAGGACTTGGAGATCCACCGGGCGATACGTCGGGCGATCCGCCGGGCGCTCGTCGATCCGCCGCCGAGCCCGGCTCGGCCGGCGCGGCCGTCAGATGACGCCGTAACCATGGAAGATCTCCTGGATCTCGCGCACGTAGCCGGTGAACTGGGCGGAGTTTTTCACCGCGAGGTCGCGCGGCCAGGGCAGGTCGATCTCGAGAATGCGCGCGATCCGGCCCGGGCGCGGCGTGATGACGCAGACCCGGCTGGAGAGCTGCACCGCCTCCTCTATGCTGTGGGTGACGAAGACGACGGTCGGCCGCTTCTGCATCCACAGGGCCTGCAGGTCGGCCCGGATCAGCTCGCGGGTCATGGCGTCGAGCTTGCCGAGCGGCTCGTCGAGCAGCACCGTGTCGGGCTCGTGCACCATGGCCTGGCAGAACGCGGCGCGCTGCTGCATGCCGCCCGAGAGCTCGTAGGGCCGGCGGTTCTCGAAGCCTTCGAGGTGAACCCACTTGACGAGATCGGCGATGCGATCGGCGTAGCGCTCGGGTTTCAAGCTGCGCAACTCGAGCTGCAGCTCGATGTTGCCTCGCACGGTGCGCCAGGGCACCAGCGTGTTGTCCTGGAACATGATGCCGATGTCGGTGCGCGGCGCATGGACCGACTCGCCGTTGACGCGGATGACGCCGTCGCTAACCTCCAGCAGACCGGCGATCATCAGCATCAGCGTCGACTTGCCGCAGCCTGATGGCCCCAACAGCGAGACGAACTCGCCCGAGGCAACCGAGAGATCTGCCGGCCCGAGCGCGTGCACCGCGGCCGTGCCGGCGCCGAACACCTTGGTGACCGATTGGATTTCTACCGTCGCTGCCATGACGGCTCGCTCAGTCCGGGTGAAAGACCGATCGGCGCGGCGGCGCCGCGCCGATCGGCGACCTGCGGGCGTGGGCGCTCGCCTCACGCCATAGTACACGCCCTCAGGGCAAAAAGTCGTTGGTGTAGAAGTCCGCCGCTGTCTTGTCGGTCTCGAGGTCGTTGTAGGTCTTCATCAAGGCGAGCATGTCCTCCCAATCGGAGGGTACGTTCATGCCGAGCTTCTTGTCGGCATTGGCGCCGGAGTAGAGCACGCCCAGGGTGACGTCGAGCACCGCGCGCGACTGCGCCTTGCCTTCGTCGCTGGCCATCGAGCCGCCGACGATGTCGGCCATGGCCGCGACGGCGGCCTCCGGGTCGGCTTCGGCTTCCTTGTAAGACTTGACCGTCGCCTCGACGAAGCGCTTCACCAGGTCCGGATTGTTCTTGACCGTGTCCAGATGGGTCGAAAGACAATAGCCGACCTGGTTCACGCCGTAGTCCGAATAGGGGAACGTCATCGGGTCGTCGCCGCCGTTCGCCTTGATTTCGGCCGGCTTGTCGTCGAGCCCACCGAGGATGCCGACGGCGTCGCCGGTGCCCTGCAGATAGGCCGAGACCAGGGCCCCGTCGGGCACCACCGTGAGGTTGACGTCGCTTTCCTCGAGCCCGGCGTTCTTCAGCACCAGCGGGAAGAAGGTGTTGACGCCGGCGTTGGCGGTGGTCAGCAGCTTCTTGCCCTTGAGGTCCTCGATCGACTTCACTCCGGTGTCCGGGCGCACGATGATGGCCTCCGTGCCCATGGCGTCGATCACGCCGACCGAAATCAGCGGGGCGCCCTGGGCGGCGAGGCTGACCATGGCGGCGCAGGAGCCGTAGGCGAAGTCGCTGTCGCCATTCGCCACCAGCCGGTGCGCCGAGCTAGAGCCGTTGCCCGAGCGGATGTCGAGGTCGATCCCGACGTCGTCGTAATAGCCCCGGTCCTTGCCCAGGGCGAAGCCGGCGTGGGAGCCGTAGTACATCCAGTTCAGGCGCAGGCGCACGTCATCCTCGGCGCGCGCCGACGCCAGCGTGGTCAGGCCGACGGCGGCGACCAGCGCCGCGCCGACGATCAGTGGAACTATGCGGTTCATGCGAGTTTCTCCTCCTTGCTGCAAATTGATGCGGCTTCGCTATCGCCGCCTTCTCGTTCTGGAGCCGCCTCATGGGCTCCGTTTGGCACCCGGTTCACCGGCCGTTGCCGGACGCCTCTAGCCGTCGCTCGCCGGCGCCCTCACGCTGGGGCCCGCCGGTCGCCGTGGGCGAACAGTCGCGGCGCGCCGATCCGGCGCAACATGGCGAGGGTCTCTTCGCGATAGGCCTCGCGGACGTCCCGCGTCGGCGGCCGGCAGCGGCTCGACGGCAGGCCGACCAGCTCCATGCAAAGCTTGTCGAGGTAGCCGTCGCCGCTGGTGTAATCCTTCTCGATCCGGACCCAGAGCTTGTAGAAGGGCATGGCCTCCTCGACCATCATGCGGGCGATTTCCGGGTAGTTACCCGCCTCGGCCTGGTTGACCAGCCTGATTCCCCATTCCGGCCAGAAGTTGCAGAGATGCGCCTCGAAGGCGCGCGCGCCCAGCGCCGGCATGGCACTGAAGGCGAAGAAGAGGTTGTTGTCGATGATGGTGTAGCGCTCGGAGAAATGCGAGGTGACGTCCTCGAACTCCATGGCGTCGGTGCGCGGCGTCGCCCATTTCAGACCGACGATGTTGGCCACGTCGGCGAGGCGCTCGATCAGGGCGAACGACAAGCCTGTCGAGGTCCAGAAGGTATTGTAGACGATGATGCCGACCTCGGGGGCCGCGGCCGCGCCCTCGCGGATGAAGGCCTCGAAATCAGCCTCGCCGTGCTCGAAATAGAACGGGCAGGAGATCTGGATGAAATCGGCGCCGAGCTCCTGGGCGGCTTCGGCAAGGCGCACCAGCTCCAGGGTGCTAGTGGTCTGGGCGCCCATGGCGACCGGGGCGGCACCCGCCACCTCGTCGATCACCACCGCGGCGACCCGGCGGCGCTCCTCGAAGGTCATGGTCGAGAAATCGCCTGCCGCGCCGCCGGCGAGAAGGGTCGCGTAGCGGCCGCCAAGGCCGTTGTCGATCAGGAAGCGCACGTAGCTGCGCAGGGCCCGTTCGTCGACCGGCAAGCCGGGCGCGTCGGCGAACGGTGTCGGGACGGTGACGTAACAGCCACGCAGCCGCTGCCTCAACCTCTGCGCATCCACCGTCCCCGCTCCCTCGATTGACCCCCCCGGCGCCGCTCGTGGCGCACGACGGACCTCATCATCGGCCGAAGGAATCGGGATTTATTGACAGAATAAGACGCGAAATGAACTATAATTGCCAGTCGCGGTCACAGGGAGGGCGAAATGGTCGATCAGCCGAGCGGCCCGCGGGATGGCTTTCAGCTATCTAGTTTCAATTTCATTCTGCAGCCCGAGTTCCCCATGAACGCCTTCATCTTGGCGAGCGAGGCGCTCCGGATCGCCAATCAGAACAGCGCCCGGGACCTGTTTCGCTGGCGCCTGGCCTCGGAAACCGGTGCCCCCGTGCGGGCCAGCAACGGCATGTGGATGTCGGTCGATTGCGACCTAGCCGCCATGCCCCTGGCGGACGCCTATCTCTTGTTCGAGGGCAACCTGCCGACCCAGCGGAACTCGCCGGAGTTGCTCGCCCGGTTGCGCGCGGCTGCGCGCTATGGCGCCCTGGTCGGCGCGGTCGACACCGGCGCCTTCGCTCTCGCCCAGGCGGGGCTGGTGGGCGGCGGGCCGGCGGTCCTGCACTGGGAGGCGATCCCGACCTTCAAGGAACGTTTTCCGGACAGCGAGGTCCGCAACCAGCTCTACCTCGTCGAGGGCAATCGGATTCACTGCGCCGGCGGCGTCGCGACCCTCGACCTCATGCTCGACCTGATCGGCCGCGCCCAGGGCTCGGCCCTGGCCAACGAGGTCGCCAACGCACTCGTCCATGCGCCGCGCCCGGCCGAGGCGCCGCAGCGCCTCGACGAGCCGGCCGGGCCGAAGACGGTCTCGCTGCCGGAACGGATCATCGCCTTGATGGAGCGCAATCTCGATTTCCCGCTGACGCTCGAGGAGATGGCGGCGGATCTGGGGCTCTCCGCGCGCAGCCTGGCGCGCGCCTGCCGGCGCCATTTCGACGAATCGCCCATGCGCCTCTACCTTCGGGTGCGGCTCCAGGCGGCGCGCAACTTCCTGTTCTACGAGGAGTTCAGCATCAAGGACGTGGCGCTCGCCTGCGGCTTCTCCTACCCGACCGTCTTCGCCCGTGCCTTCAAGCGCCAGTTCGGCGAGACGCCGCGCGCGTTCCGGATGAACTGGCGGCGGCGGCAGAGCCAGACCTACTTGCCGGAGATTCGCCGCCTGTCGTTGTCGGCGCGCGAGTTCGCCGGGCCGAAGTAAAAAGGAAGGCGGATCAACGAACGAATTGCCGCAGCGCACAATGGTCGCGTCGTGGGCATGACTGTTTAGCGATCAGATTTCCGACGTTCGCGTCCTCGACTGTGAACGGCAAGGGTGGGTCAATTCTTGCCCCCCAACGTTTGTGGACTAGCCATAGTTGATTCGGGAATTCTCTGTTTGGCTGTCCTCAGGCTGGCAGAGACACTTTCCAGACCAAGGGTCGTAAAGACCTACCGGACATACCCCTGATTGTGCTGTGCCAGGCGCTGAACAGGGTCAAATCGCCGGCTTTTCGTTGCATGGCACCGTTGTCCCATTCGAGAGGCCAGAGTGCTTGCCCAGGGTGGTTTTGCAAACCAATTTGCAAACGAACGGCACGGCACGGGAGAATCT
>JAWWCG010000064.1:0-10916 GCA_033720555.1 Kiloniellales bacterium
ACCCGTTTCGTGACCCGTCTCGGCGAGGAGTAGGGCGAGATGAAAGCCGGCGAACTGCGCACCAAGTCGGAGGACGAACTGAAGGAGAGCTTGCTCGGCCTGCGCAAGGAGGCGTTCAACCTGCGCTTCCAGCGCGCCAGCGGGCAGTTGGAGAACACGGCGCGGATCCGCGAAGTGCGGCGCGACATCGCGCGCATCAAGACCGTCCTGCGCCAACGGCAGCAGCCGGCATCCTAGGAGAGACAACATGCCGCGTCGCGTATTGCAGGGTGTCGTGGTCAGCGACAAAGCCGACAAGACGATCACCGTCTTGGTCGAGCGCCGCCTGATGCACCCGCTGTACAAGAAGTTCATCAAGCGCTCCAAGCGCTACCACGCCCACGACGAGGCCAACTCGGCCAAGATCGGCGACATCGTGCGCATCCGCGAATGCCGGCCGATCTCCAAGACCAAGTCCTGGGAGATCTTGGCCGAGGGGGCCGACGAGACGGCCGGCGCCGCCGGTACGGCGGAGAGCTGACGGGGGAGTCGGACGCCATGATCCAAATGCAGACACAGCTCGACGTGGCCGACAACTCCGGGGCGCGGCGCGTGCAGTGCATCAAGGTGCTGGGCGGCGCCAAGCGCACCACGGCTCACGTCGGCGACGTGATCGTGGTCAGCGTAAAGGAGGCGATTCCGCGCGGCCGCGTGAAGAAGGGCGACATGCACCGCGCGGTCATCGTGCGCACCGCCAAGGAGATCCGCCGCGAGGACGGCAGCACGATCCGCTTCGACAACAACGCCGCGGTGCTGATCACCCGCCAGAACGAGCCGATCGGCACCCGCATCTTCGGCCCGGTGACCCGCGAGCTCAGGGCCAAGAAGTTCATGAAGATCATCTCCCTCGCGCCCGAGGTTTTGTGATGGCCAGGAAGTTCAAGATCAAGAAGGGCGACAAGGTCATCGCCATCGCCGGCAAGGACAAGGGCAAGACCGGTGAGGTGCTGCGCGTCCTGCGCAAGGAGGAACGGGTCCTGGTGCAGGGCCTGAACATGGTCAAGCGCCACCAGCGGCCGAGCCAGACCAGCCCCGGCGGGATCATGGATAAGGAGGCGCCGATCCACGTCTCCAACGTGGCGCTGATCGATCCGAAGAGCAGCCAGGCGACCCGCGTCGGCATCAAGGTGGTCGAGGGCGGGCGCAAGGTGCGGGTCGCTCGCCGCTCGGGCGAGATGATCGATTTGTGATTGGAATCAGGAAGATGAAAGCCCGTCTTCAAGAACATTATGAGCAGAGCGTGCTGCCGGCCATGATGGAGCAGTTCGGCTACAAGAACCGCTACCAGGTGCCGGCGCTGGAGAAGATCGTCGTCAACATGGGCGTCGGCGAGGGCGTCCAGGATCAGAAGAAGATCCATGCCGCGACGAGCGACCTGACGCTGATCACCGGCCAGAAGCCGATCGTTACCCGGGCCAAGAAGTCGATCGCCAGCTTCAAGCTGCGCGAGGGCATGCAGATCGGCTGCAAGGTGACGCTGCGGCGCACCCGCATGTACGAGTTCCTCGACCGGCTGGTCACCATCGCCTTGCCGCGGGTGCGCGATTTCCGCGGCATTCCCAGCCGCTCGTTCGACGGCCGCGGCAACTTCGCCATGGGCTTGAAGGAGCAGATCGTCTTTCCCGAGATCGATTACGACAAGGTCGACGAGATTCGCGGCCTCAATGTGGTGATCGTCACCTCGGCGCAGAGCGACGAAGAGGCGAAGGTGCTGCTCGAACAGTTCGACATGCCGTTCCGCAACTGACGGATCGAAGAAGGGAAGCAAAGAGACATGGCCAAGAAAAGCGCGGTCGAGAAGAACAAGCGGCGCAGGCGCCTGGTCAAGCAGTACGGCGGCCGGCGCGAGCGGCTGAAGGCCGTGGCGCGCGATCGCTCGCTGCCGCCGGAGGAGCGCTTCCAGGCCTACCTGAAGCTGGCCGAGCTGCCGCGCAACAGTGCCGCCAGCCGCGTGCGCAACCGCTGCGAAGTGACCGGCCGGCCGCGCGGCTATTACCGCAAATTCCGCTTGTCGCGCATCGCGGTGCGCGAGCTGGGCTCGATCGGGCAGATCCCCGGCATGGTCAAGTCGAGCTGGTAGGAAAGGAGTCGCAACGATGGCGATGAGCGATCCCCTGGGGGATATGCTGACGCGGATCCGCAACGGACAGCGTGCGGGCGACTCGTCCGTGCGCGCGCCGGGCTCGCGGCTCCGCGCCAACGTGCTCGACGTGCTGAAACGCGAGGGCTATATCCGCAACTTCAGCACCAGCGAGGTCCGCCCGGGCATTTCGGAGCTGGTCATCGAGCTCAAGTACGCCGGCGGCGAGCCGGCGATCCACGAGATTGCCCGGATCTCCAAGCCGGGCCGGCGGGTCTACTCCAAGATCAAGGACCTGCCGCGGGTCTACAACGGCCTCGGGATCTCGATTCTTTCGACCCCGCGCGGCGTCCTTTCGGACCACGAGGCGCGGGCCGCCAACGTCGGCGGCGAAGTGCTCTGCCGCGTGTTCTGAGGGAAAGGTCATGTCCCGAGTTGGCAAGAACCCCATTACGGTCCCGGACGGCGTCCAGGTGTCGATCGAAGGCGCGATCTTCACCGCCAAGGGCCAGCGCGGCGAGTTGACGCAGCGCCTGTCGGACTCCGTCTCCACCACCCTGGAGGAGGGCAAGGTCTGGGTGCGCCCGGTCGACGAGTCGAAGACCGCGCGCGCCATGTGGGGGACCACCCGCGCGCTGCTGCAGTCCCTGGTGACCGGCGTCTCGAGCGGCTTCACCAAGGAGCTGGAGATCAACGGCGTCGGCTACCGCGCCGCGGTCCAGGGCAAGACGCTCAACCTGCAGCTCGGCTACAGCCACGAGATCAACTACCCGATCCCCGATGGCATCACCATCGCCTGCGAGAAACCGACCTCGATCAGCGTGTCGGGGGCCGACCGCCAGCGCGTCGGCCAGGTCGCGGCGGAGATCCGCGACTTCCGTCCGCCGGAGCCCTACAAGGGCAAGGGCATCAAGTACGCCGACGAGCTGATCCTGCGCAAGGAAGGCAAGAAGAAGTAGAGCCATGTCGACTGCAAGAACTCTTCAGCAACGCCGCAAGCAGCGGGTCCGCAGCCGGCTGCGGCGCACCGGTGGCGGGCGCGTGCGCCTCTCGGTGTTCCGCTCGAGCCGGCACATCTACGCCCAGGTCATCGACGACGCGCGCGGCGTCACCATGGCCTCGGCCTCGAGCCTGGACAAGTCGCTGCGCGCGGCGCTGAAGACCGGCGCCGACAAGGACGCGGCGGCGGCGGTCGGCAAGCTGGTCGCGGAGCGCGCGACGGCGGCGGGCGTGAAGGAGGTCGTCTTCGACCGCGGCGGCTATCTCTATCACGGCCGCATCAAGGCGCTGGCGGATGCCGCGCGCGAAGGCGGCCTGGCGTTTTAAAGGAACGGATCGATGGCGAAACCGCACAGAGATGGTCGAGGCCGGCGTGACGATCGCGGCGATCGCGACGAAAGCGAACTGGTCGAGAAGCTGGTCAGCATCAACCGCGTCGCCAAGGTGGTGAAGGGCGGCCGGCGCTTCGGCTTCGCCGCCCTGGTGGTGGTCGGCGACGGCCGCGGCCGGGTCGGGCACGGCCACGGCAAGGCGCGCGAGGTGCCGGAGGCGATCCGCAAGGCGACGGAACAGGCCAAGGGCCGACTGGTCCGGGTGCCCTTGCGCGAGGGTCGCACGCTGCACCACGACGTGCGCGGGCGCTACGGCGCCGGCCGGGTCGTGCTGCGCGCCGCCGAAGCGGGCACCGGCATCATCGCCGGCGGCCCGATGCGCGCGGTCTTCGAGGCGCTGGGGGTGCAGGACGTGGTCGCCAAGTCGATCGGCTCGGCGAACCCGCACAACATGATCCGGGCCACCTTCGACGGCCTCACCCGGTGCTACAGTCCGCGCATGGTGGCCCAGCGGCGCGGCCGCAAGGTCTCGGATCTGGTGGGCCGCCGCGAGCACGAGGCCGAGGCCAGGGAGTAGCGGCGATGGCCGAGACCAAGAAGACGCTCCGCGTGACCCAGATCGGCAGCCCGATCGGCCGCGTGAAGTCCCAGCGCGCGACCCTTGTCGGCCTGGGCTTGAACAAGATGAATCGCACCCGCGAGCTGGAGGACACCCCGGCCGTGCGCGGCATGATCGCGAAGGTGCAGCACCTGGTGCGGGTCGAGGAGACCGCCTGACGGTGGCTTCGGCGGCTTCGGCGGCTTCGGTGGCTCCGGCGGGTCCGGACGTGAGACGAGGATTGGTGGCATGAGGTTGAACGACTTGGCCGACAACCCGGGCGCGCGGCGCGCGCGCAAGCGCGTCGGGCGCGGCATCGGCTCCGGCAGCGGCAAGACCGCCGGGCGCGGCCACAAGGGCCAGAAGCAGCGCAGCGGCGTCGCCCTGCGCGGCTTCGAGGGCGGCCAGATGCCGCTGCACCGTCGGCTGCCCAAGCGCGGCTTCAAGAACATCTTCGCCAAGCGCTTCGTGGCGCTCAATCTCGACCGCATCCAGGGCGCCATCGACGCCAAGAAGCTCGACCCGAAGAAGCCGATCGACGCGGCGGCCCTGAAGGCGGCCGGCGTGGTCAAAAATGCCCGCGACGGCGTGCGCCTTCTTGCGCGCGGCGCGGTCACGTCCAAAATCTCTATCACGGTGGCCGGCGCCTCGAAGAAGGCGATCGAGGCCGTCGAGCAGGCCGGCGGCAGCGTCACCGTCGCCGCGCCGCGACCCGCCGAGGAGGCCGCCCAGGAGGCCGCCGAGACCGCCGGCACGGCCAAGGCCGGCAAGCCGCAGGGCGCCGAGGCCTAGGCGCCTCGGGGCGCGAAAGAGGGCGCGAAGCAGCAACCGCCGGGCCGTCGGTCGACGGCGCGGCGCGGAAGGACCGATCCCATGGCATCCGCCGCTGAACAACTGGCACAAAGCTTCAATTTCGGGGCCATCAGCAAAGCCACGGAACTGAAGAAGCGGCTGTGGTTCACGCTGGGGGCGCTGGTCATCTATCGCCTCGGCACCTATATCCCGGTGCCCGGCATCGACCCGGGCACCTTGCAGCAGATCTTCGAGCAGCACTCCGGCGGCATCCTCGGCGTTTTCGATATGTTCGCCGGCGGGGCGCTCGGCCGCATGACCATCTTCGCGCTGAACGTGGTGCCCTACATCACCGCGGCGATCATCATGCAGCTCCTGACGCCGATCTCGCCGCAACTGGCGGCGATGAAGAAGGAAGGCGAGGCGGGCCGCAAGAAGCTCAACCAGTACACCCGCTACGGCACGGTGGTGCTGGCCGCCTTTCAGTCGCTGGCCATCGCCGTCGGCCTCGAGGGCATGTCGGGGCCGTCCGGCTCGGCGGTGATCGACCCCGGCCTGTTTTTCCGGCTGTCGACGGTGATCACGCTGACCGGCGGCACCGTCTTCCTCATGTGGCTGGGCGAGCAGGTGACGCAGCGCGGCGTCGGCAACGGCATCTCGCTGATCATCTTCTCCGGCATCGTCGCCAACCTGCCCTCGGCGCTCGCCAACACCCTGGAGCTGGGGCGCACCGGCGCGCTCTCGGCCGGCCTGATCGTGCTGCTGCTGGTCATGGGCGTCGCCGTGATCGCCTTCATCGTGTTCATGGAGCGCGCCCAGCGCCGGGTCACGGTGCAGTATCCCAAGCGCCAGATGGGCAACAAGATGTTCGGCGGCGAAAGCACCCACATGCCGCTCAAGGTCAACTCGGCCGGCGTCATCCCGGTGATTTTCGCCAGCTCGATCCTGCTGATGCCCCTGACGGCGGCCGGCTTCTCGGGCACCGGCGGCCCGGAATGGCTGATCTCCTTCACCGCCCTCATGGGGCGCGGCTCGCCGCTCTACCTGGCGCTCTACACCGCCTGCATCGTCTTCTTCACCTTCTTCTACGTGTCCCACGTCGTCAATCCGGACGAGATGGCCGACAACCTGAAGAAGCACGGCGGCTTCGTGCCCGGCATCCGCCCGGGCAAGAACACGGCGGACTACCTGCGCTACATCCTGACCCGCCTGACCGCGGTCGGCGCGCTCTATCTGGCGGCGGTGGCGCTGCTGCCCGAGATCCTCATCTCCCAGTACCAGGTCCCGTTCTATTTCGGCGGCACCAGCCTGCTGATCGTCGTCACCGTGACCATGGACACCGTCGGCCAGATCCATTCCCACCTGCTCGCCCACCAGTACGAAGGTCTCATCAAGAAGGCAAAGCTCAAGGGCCGGCGCGGATGAACATCCTGCTCCTCGGGGCGCCGGGCGCTGGCAAGGGGACCCAGGCCAAGCGTCTGGAGGAGCGCTATGGCATCGTGCAGCTTTCGACCGGCGAAATGCTCAGGGCGGCGGTCGCCTCGGGCGGCGAGCTGGGGCGCCGGGCCAAGGAGATCATGGATGCCGGGCAGCTCGCGCCCGACGAGCTGGTGATCCGCATGATCTCCGAGCGGATCGACCGGCCGGACTGCGCCAAGGGCTTCATTCTCGACGGTTTTCCGCGCACCACGGCCCAGGCCGAGGCGCTCGACGCCAGGCTGGCGGAGAAGGGCCTCAAACTCGACGCGGTGATCGAGATCAAGGTCGACGAGGAGGACATGGTGGAGCGGATCACCGGGCGCTACGCCTGCGCCACCTGCGGGGCCGGCTATCACGACCGCTTCCAGCGGCCGAAGGTCGAGGGCGTGTGCGACCGCTGCGGCGGCACCGAGTTCGTGCGCCGGGACGACGACAACGAGCAGACCGTGCGCAAGCGCATGCAGGCCTATCGGGCGCAGACGGCGCCGATTCTGCCCTACTACCGGGCCCAGGGCGTGCTTCAGGAGGTCGACGGCATGGCCGATATCGACCGGGTCAGCGCCCAGCTTTTCAAGGTCTTGGAGCATGATGTGCGGCGTTGACTCGCCGGGGCGCGGCACTATAATCGCGCCTCCTCGGCGCATTGGCGGCCGGGTGGTTGTGCGCGTCCGGACATCCCAGGCATCGGACATCCTAGACAAGCGAGTCTGAAGGAGATCGCTACGTGGCACGTATTGCGGGCGTCAATATTCCGACACAGAAGCGGGTCGAGATCGCGCTGACCTATATCCACGGGATCGGCCGCAGCAAGGCGCGCGAGATCTGCGGCCGGGTGGGCATCCCCTCCGAGCGGCGCGTCAACGAGCTGACCGACGACGAGGTGGTGCGGATCCGCGAGACCATCGACCGGGAATACATGGTGGAGGGCGATCTCCGGCGCGAGGTGGCCATGAACGTGAAGCGGCTGATGGACCTCGGCTGCTACCGCGGCCTGCGGCACCGCAAGGGCCTCCCGGTGCACGGCCAGCGCACGCACACCAACGCCCGGACCCGCAAAGGCCCGGCGCGCCCGATCGCCGGCAAGAAAAAGGCCTGACGAGGGCCTGAAGAGGAGACGACCCGACCATGGCCAAGGGACAGCCCCGCTTGCGGCGCCGGGAGAAGAAGAACATCACTTCCGGGATCGCCCACGTCAGCGCGACCTTCAACAACACCATGATCACCATCACCGACGTCCAGGGCAACGCGATTTCCTGGTCGTCGGCCGGCGGACAGGGCTTCAAGGGCTCGCGCAAATCGACGCCCTATGCCGCGCAGCTCGCCGCCGAGGATGCCGGACGCAAGGCCATGGAGCATGGCATGAAGACCCTCGAGGTCAACGTCAAGGGCCCCGGTTCGGGCCGGGAATCGGCGCTGCGCGCGCTCCAGGCGGTCGGCTTCGTCATTACCGCGATCCGCGACGTGACGCCGATCCCGCACAACGGCTGCCGGCCGCCGAAACGCCGGCGGGTGTGAGCGCGAGGCGCTCGCGCCGGGCGAGAGGTCGGAGGTTTCGCGACCCCGTCGCCGTCTTGTTCCAGCCGGCCGTCCGCGGGGACGGCCATGAGGTTTAAATAAACGCCCGCCCCCCTGCGGGTTCCGATTCACCGAGCCGTGAGGTCACAGTCGTGCTGCAGAAAAACTGGACCGAGTTGATCAAGCCCAACAAGCTCGACATTCAGTCGGGCGACGATTCGCAACGCTTCGCCAAGGTGGTCGCCGAGCCGCTCGAGCGCGGTTTCGGCCTGACCCTGGGCAACGCGCTGCGGCGCATCCTGCTGTCCTCCTTGCAGGGCGCGGCCGTCACCAGCATCCAGATCGACGGCGTGTTGCACGAGTTCTCCTCGATTCCCGGCGTGCGCGAGGACGTGACGGACATCGTGCTCAACGTGAAGTCGATCTGGCTCAGGATGCACGGCGAGGGCCCCAAGCGCATGCGCCTGCGCGCCGACGGGCCGGGTGAGGTGAGCGCGGCGCAGATCGAGACCGGCCACGACATCGAGGTCATGAACCCGGATCTGGTGATCTGCACCCTCGACGACGGCGCCCATCTCGACATGGAGCTCACCGTCGAGAACGGCAAGGGATACGTCCCCGGCAGCCTGAACCGGCCGGAGGACGCGCCGATCGGCCTGATTCCGGTGGACGCCGTGTTCTCCCCGGTGCGCAAGGTCGCCTACAAGGTGGAGAACACCCGCGTCGGGCAGGTGACCGACTACGACAAGCTGACCATGGACATCGAGACCAACGGCGCGGTCACGCCCGACGACTCCGTCGCGCTCGCCGCCCGGATTCTCCAGGACCAGCTCCAGCTCTTCATCAACTTCGAGGAGCCGGAGTCGCGCGCCGCCGAGGAGCATGCGGCCGAGCCGCCGTTCAACCGCAATTTGCTGCGCAAGGTGGATGAGCTCGAGCTGTCGGTGCGCTCGGCCAACTGCCTGAAGAACGACAACATCGTCTACATCGGCGATTTGGTTCAGAAGACCGAGGCGGAGATGCTGCGGACCCCGAACTTCGGCCGCAAGTCGTTGAACGAGATCAAGGAAGTCCTGTCCCAGATGGGCCTGCACCTGGGCATGGAAATCCCGACCTGGCCGCCGGAGAACATCGAGGAGCTGGCCAAGCGCCTCGAGGAGCCGTACTGACGGCCTGAACCAGGCCCTCGGGGCGCCGGCTGCGCGCGGTCCGCGCGGCGGCCCCCGGACCCGGGACCGCGACGGTCCCACCCCGACGTGCACGACGGGCGGCGCGAGGCCGCGCGTCGCGGCGGGCGGGGCGTGCAATCGGTCTCGCGCGCGAGGCCCGGCGAGAAGGAGGAGGCGCCATGCGTCACGGCATCGGCCACCGCAAGCTCAACCGCACCGGCAGTCACCGCAAGGCGATGTTCGCCAACATGGCGGTCGCCCTGCTGAAGCACGAGCAGATCCAGACCACCCTGCCCAAGGCCAAGGACCTCCGGCGCGTCGTCGACCGCCTGATCACGCTGGGCAAGCGCGGCGACCTCCACGCCCGCCGCCAGGCCATGTCGGTGCTGCGCGACCGGGCGATCACGGCGAAGCTGTTCGCCGAGCTGGCCGAGCGCTATCGCGAGCGGCCCGGCGGCTACACCCGCGTCCTCAAGGCCGGCCACCGCTACGGCGACATGGCGCCGATGGCGGTGATCGAGCTGGTCGACCGCGACCCCGAGGCCAAGGGCCAGGATTCCGGGCCCACCGGGGAGGTCGAGGAGGACGACGAGGACTCCTGAGGCGGGCGCTTGTGGCTCACCCGAAGAACGCGCGCGAAGGCGGCCCCGACGAGGCCGCCTTCGCCGTCTTTGGCCGGCGAAGCGGCCGCCCGGCAAGGCGCGGCCCCAAGGGGCTGGCGGTTGGCGCTGCCAATGCCTAGATTGCGGAACATGCCAGTGCGCCCGCGCAGCCCAGAGCGATCCGGCGGAGCGGCCCGTCGCGCCGCGCCGTGCCCGCTCTCTGCGGCACCTGGGCCGGCGCTTGGATTGGCGCTCGGCCTCGGCCTCGCGCTCGGTGTCCTGATCGGGGCGGCGGGCCCCATCGCCGCCGGCGCCGCGGCGGCCGAAGAGGCGAAGGTGCCGGAGTCCCGCGAGGAGATCGCGCTCTCCTTCGCGCCGGTGGTGCGCCGCGCCGCGCCGGCGGTGGTCAACATCTACGCCAAGCGGGTGGTCCAGGAGCGCAGCCTGTCGCCGCTGTTCGACGACCCTTTCTTCAAGCGCTTCTTCGGCGGCGGCTTCGGCGATTTCGGCGGCTTCGGCAAACAGCGTCAGCGCGTGCAGAACGCCCTCGGCTCCGGCGTCATCGTCGATCCCGGCGGCTTGGTGGTCACCAACCATCACGTGATCCAGGGCACCTCCGAGGTCACCGTGGTGCTGGCGGACCGGCGGGAATTCCCCGCCGAGCTGGTGGTCAGCGACGAACGCTCCGACCTCTCGGTGCTGCGCATCGACGCCGGCGGCGAGCCGCTGCCCTCCTTGGAGCTCAAGGAGTCCCGCGAGGCCGAGGTGGGCGACCTGGTGCTCGCCATCGGCAATCCCTTCGGCGTCGGCCAGACGGTGACCAGCGGCATCATCTCGGCGCTGGCCCGCACCCAGGCGGGGATCAGCGATTTCAACTTCTTCATCCAGACCGACGCGGCGGTCAATCCGGGCAACTCCGGCGGCGCCCTGGTGACCCTCGACGGCCGCCTGATCGGCATCAACACCGCGATCTACTCGCGCAGCGGCGGCTCGATCGGCATCGGCTTCGCCGTGCCCTCGGAGATGGTGCGCACCGTGGTGGCCAGCGCCCGCAGCGGCCGCCGGTTGGTGCGGCCGTGGGCCGGGCTGGTCGGCCAGACGCTCGGCGCCGACCTCGCCGAGGGCTTCGGCCTGTCGCGCCCCGGCGGCGTGGTGGTGAACCAGGTCTACGCCGGCGGGCCGGCCGACGCGGCCGGCATTCGCCAGGGCGACGTCATCGTCGAGGTCGACGGCGACCACGTGAACGACGTGGAAACCCTGCAGTTCCGGGTCGCCACCAGCCGGCTCGGCGACACCTTGAAGCTGCGGGCG
>JAWWCG010000065.1:0-10913 GCA_033720555.1 Kiloniellales bacterium
CCGCTCTCCCGCGCCGTCGCCGTCGCCGCCGCCGCCCGCGGCCCGGCCCCATCACCGGCCCCAGGGTGAGCCGCCCGGCCCTCGCCCGGCGCGCTCCCGGTCTCGCCGCGCAGGCGGCGAACCAGCTCGCCGGGCGTCGGCAGGTCGCTGGCATGGGCGAGGCGGATCAGCACCATCTCCGCCGCCTGGATCGGCGACGGCGCCGTGCGGGCCTCGCCCAGGCCCTTGAGCAGCATCTGCCAGGTCCGGGTCAGCACGGCGACGCCGAGCTTGTCGGCCAGCGCCCGCCCCCGCACCCGCTCGGTCTCGGGCACGCCGGGGTTATCGGCCACCTCGGGCGCCAGGCGCACGCGGGTGAGAAAATGGGTCACCTCGAGCAGATCCTGCAGCACCACCACGGGATCGGCGCCGGCGGCGTAGAGCTCGCCCAGCAGCTCCAGCGCGGCGGCGATCTCGCCGCCCATGACCGCCTCGAAGAGGTCGAAGACCCGGCCCCGGTCGGCCAGGCCGAGCATGGCCTTGACCTCCTCCTCGCCGGCCTCGCCGCCGGTCAGCGCGATCGCCTGGTCCAGCAGCGACAGGCCGTCGCGCACCGAGCCGTCGGCGGCGCGCGCGATCATGGCCAGCGCCGGCGGCGTCAGGCGCACGCCCTCGCGCTCGGCGATGGCCGCGAAATGGGCCGCCAGCCGGTCCTCGGGCACGCGCCGCAGGTCGAATCGCTGGCAGCGCGACAAGACCGTCACCGGCACCTTGCGGATCTCGGTGGTCGCGAAGATGAACACGACGTGCTCGGGCGGCTCCTCCAAGGTCTTCAGCAGGCCGTTGAAGGCCTGCCGCGAGAGCATGTGCACCTCGTCGATGATGTAGACCTTGGTGCGCGCCGTGACCGGCCGGTAGCGCACGCCCTCGATCAGCTCGCGGATGTCGTCGATGCCGGTGCGGCTGGCCGCGTCCATCTCGATCACGTCGACGTGGCGGTCCTCGGCGATCGCCCGGCAGTGCTCGCACCGGCCGCAGGGCTCCGCGGTCGGCCCGCCGGCGCCGTCGGGGCCGACGCAGTTGAGGGCGCGGGCCAGGATGCGCGCCGTCGTGGTCTTGCCGACGCCGCGCACGCCGGTCAGCATGAAGGCGTGGGCCAGGCGGCCGCTGGCGATCGCGTTGGTGAGGGTGCGGATGAGCGCGTCCTGGCCGATCAGTTCGGCGAAGCTCGCCGGCCGGTACTTGCGCGCGAGCACGCGATAGGCGGATCGTGGCCCATCGGTGGCCTGGCTGATGTCCTCGTCCTGCCTCACCGTCGCGCTCGTTCTGGAAGACTGCTTATCCGCGCCGCCGTCGGGCGGCGGCGCCGCGCGGGTGGAAGGCTGGATCGGCGACCCGGGCGAATCTCGTTACGGCTGCTCCCTTCCGGGCCTGACCGGGTTGGCGAGCTGCCCGTCCGCCGCCAGCCTTCCGAGAGGCACTATATCAGGCCTTCAGCCCGGCCGCACAAGGGAGAACGCGACGAAACCCCCGGCGAAAGTTCCCGGCCGCCGGCGCGATTGCCTCGCCCGCGAGGCTGTGCCACCGTGCCGGCCATGACCCGCCCGAACGTCTACAGCGGCGCCGGGCTCGACCGGGCCGACCACCTGCGCGGCGACGCCGACGCCATGGCGCGGTTTCTCGGCGACCCCGCCACCCGCTTCGTCGCGGTCTGGCGGTCCCACAGCCTGGTGGCCCGCGCCGGCGCGGCGGACGCGCCCGCGGTCGCCTGGCTCAGCGGCGAGCGCGCCCTCGCCCTCGCCGAGCGGGCCGGCGAATGGGTGTTTCTCGGGCTGGAGGGGGCCGCCACCGCTTATGTCGCCCTCGACTTCTCCGACAACGAGCGGCCGCAGAGCGACCTCGCCCTCGACGCCCCGGCGGAGTTCCGCGACCTGCGCGAGGTCGGCGCGCTGCTGCCCCAGCGCGACGGCTCGATCCTCGCCTACGCCCGGGGCCTGATGCACTGGCACCGCCGCCACCGCTTCTGCGGGCGCTGCGGCGCCCCGACCGAGAGCCGCAAGGGCGGCCACCTGAGGGTCTGCACCCGGCCGGCCTGCGGCCTCGAGCATTTCCCGCGCACCGATCCGGCGGTCATCATGCTGGTGCACGACGGCGAGGCCTGCCTGCTCGGCCGCCGCCCGGGCTGGCCGCCCGGCATGCACTCCACCCTGGCCGGCTTCGTCGAGCCGGGCGAGAGCCTGGAGGAGGCGGTCGCCCGCGAGGTGCGCGAGGAGGTCGGCGTCGAGGTGCCGCTGGCGGGCATCCGCTACAGCTCCTCCCAGCCCTGGCCGTTCCCGGCTTCGCTGATGCTGGGCTTCCACGCCCGCGCGGAGCGGGCGCCGCTCACGGTCTATCCGGACGAGCTGGAAGCGGCCGGCTGGTACAGCCGGGCACGGCTTCGGGCGCTCGCTGAGGGCGACGAGAGCGGCGGAGACGGCGAGCTGCGCCTGCCGCGCCGCGATTCGATCGCCCGGCGGCTGATCGAGGACTGGCTGGCTGAGGGGCACGTGGGCTGAGGGGCGCGTCCGCTTCATAGGCGACGTCCTGGGGAGCGCGGCCGAAGGGATTTTGGACAAAGGCCCACCTAGACTTGGCCGCGCCGGGGGGCACCATCGAGACTCGGATAGGCCTCGATATCGGCCGAACCTGCCTCGGCTTCTCCACGGCTTCGACACGCGCGTGAAGAACCGGCCGGCGCTGCCTAGCAATCCGCGGGGCCAGCCGCTACCATCGCCCCCATGCGCGCTGCACGCCCCTTGGCAAAGCCATCGGCCGGTTGCCGGCCATCCGGTGCTATCGCGGATCACGGGCTCGCCCGCGAGCGCGCGCCGGCCGCCCTCGCAGAGATCGAGCAGGAAAGCGCAACAGCGGAAAGAGGCCGGGGGGCATGGCGGAAGGACGGGGCCTTCAGCTTTTCCAGCCAAGACTCGTAGTCCCGCATCGGTGAAGCGGACGAGGACGACGGATGAGACTTCCTGTCTGCGCCTGGCTGCTGATGGCGGCGCTCTGGGTGACCGGGCCCGCCCTGGCCCAGGAGGATGACGGCCGCCCCCAGGCGCGGCCGGTCGACGACAGCGGCGGCGACGACGGGACCAGCGAGGACGACGCCGCCGACGGCGCGGCCCGAGAGGGCGAAAAGCCGAGAGCGCGCGGGCTGCGGGAAAAGCCGATCTGGGAGATCGGTGTCGTGGGCGGGGGCGGCTGGCTGCCCGACTATCCGGCCGCCGGCGAGAACCACTTCCAGGGACTCGCCCTGCCTTACGCCATCTATCGCGGCGACTTCTTCAGGGTGGGCGACGGCGGCGGGCCACGCGGCCTCTTCGTCGACGTTCCTTGGCTCGAGCTCAACGTCGGCCTGGACGCCTCCTTCCCGGTCGACTCGAGCGACAACGATGCGCGCGAGGGCATGGATGATCTCGACTATCTGCTCGAGGCCGGCCCCAAGCTGATCGCCAAGCTCCTCTATGACGATCCGGCAAACGATCTCGATCTATCCCTGGCGGTGCGGGGGGTCATCTCGACCGACTTCGCCAACGTCCGCTACGAAGGGATGACCGTGAACCCGGCGCTGACCTACCGGCGCCACGACCTGTTCGGCGTCGACCTGCGCGCCATCGCATCGCTGGGCGCGATTTTCGGCTCTGACGGCTACAACGACTACTTCTACGAGGTTCGCAAGTCGGACGTGCGGCCGAACCGTCCGCGCTATCGTGCCGATGCGGGTTATGTCGGCAGCGAGCTCACCCTCGGCCTGTCCTGGGGCCTGACCGATCGCCTGCGGCTCTTTGGCGGAACCCAGATCGGGTTCTGGAAGGGCTCCGCGAACGAGGACAGCCCGCTGTTCCGGGACGACGTGACCTATGGTGTGGGAGGCGGTCTGCGCTGGTCGTTCTTGGTCAGCGACCGCAAGGTCTGGCGGTGAGCGGACCTGAAAGCCGCTCCCAACACAATCGGCCAGAGCCAAGCTTTCGGGCCGCGGCATAGGAGTGGAATGACCCGCGGACCCGGACGGCGCGAATGCGGCTCACTGCGCTGGAGCCGGCGGCGCTAGTCTCCCTCCTCGCCGCGCTCGCGGAACGGCGAGGCCGGATAGACGCCGAGGATCTTCACCTCGCGGGAGAAGAAGCCCAGCTCCTCCAGCGCCAGGCGCACCAGCCGGTGCTCGGGGTGGCCCTCCACGTCGGCGTAGAACTGGGCGACGGTGAAGCTGCCGTCGACGATGTAGCTCTCCAGCTTGGTGATGTTGATGCCGTTGGTGGCGAAGCCGCCGAGCGCCTTGTAGAGCGCCGCGGGCACGCTGCGCACGCGGAACACGAAGCTGGTGATCACCGGCCCGGCGTCGGGGTCGGGATCGCTCGGCGCCTCGGCCATGATCAGGAAGCGGGTGGTGTTGTGGGCCGCGTCGTGCACGTCGCGCATCAGGATCTCGAGGCCGTGCAGCTCGGCGGCCAGCTGCGAGGCGATCGCCGCCTGGCTCGGGTCGTTCAGCCGGGCGACCTCGGCCGCGGCGCCGGCGGTATCGACGTGGGTCACCGGCATCAGGCCGCGGGCGCGGATGAACTCGCGGCACTGGGAGAGCGCCTGCACGTGGCTGCGCACCGTCTTCACCGTCTCCAGGCTCGCGCCCTTGGGCCCGAGCAACTGGTGGTGAACCACCTGGAAGTGCTCGGCGATGATATGCAGGCCCGAATCCGGCAGCAGATGGTGGATGTCGGCGACCCGGCCGGCGCTGGAGTTCTCGATCGGGATCATGGCGAGCCTGGCCTGCCCGCCGCGGACCGCCGCGAAGGTGTCCTCGAAGGTGCCGCAGGGCAGCGTCGCCATCTCCGGGTGCACCGCCCGGCAGGCCATGTCCGAATAGGCCCCGGGGACGCCCTGGAAGGCGATCACGTTGCTGATGTCGTCCGCTTGGCCCACGGCCATAGGAGCTCCGCTGTCGGTGCCAGACGATGTCCCGAAATCTGCTACGGCGCGGCCGACGGCGCCAGGGCCGCGCGGGCGCGCTCGAGGTCGGCGGGAGTATCGACACCGAGCGGAACCGTGTCAACGAGCGCCGCGTCGATGCGCATGCCGGCCTCGAGCGCGCGCAACTGCTCGAGCCGCTCGCGGCGCTCCAGCGGCGAGGCGGGCAGCGCCACGAAGCGCGCCAGCGCCGGCCGGCGGAAGGCGTAGAGGCCGATGTGGTGATAGAGCGGCAGGCTGTCGTCGGCGCCGGGCCAGGGCACGGGCGAGCGGCTGAAGTAGAGCGCCCGGCCGCAGCCGGTGCGCTCGTCGATCGCCAGGGCGGCCTTGGTGACGTTGGGATCCCGGCGCTCGTGCGCCTCGGTGATCTCCGCCACCAGGGTGGCGATGTCGACCGCCGGCTCGGCGAGCGGGCGCAGCGCGGCGCGGACCGCGGCAGGGTCGAGGGTCGGCAGGTCGCCCTGGAGATTGACGACGACATCGTGGCCCGCCTCGGGGTCGAGGCGCTCGACCGCCTCGAACACCCGGTCCGAGCCCGAGGCGTGGTCGCCCTCGGTGACCAGCGCCTCGCCGCCGGCCGCCCGCACCGCCGCCGCGATCTCCGGCTCGGCGCAGGCCACCACCACCGGGCCGAGCCCGGCCTCGGCCGCGCGCCGCCAGACGTGGACGATCATGGCCTCGCCGTGGATCTCGGCCAGCGGCTTGCCCGGCAGCCGGGTCGAGGCGAGCCGCGCCGGGATGACGATCAGCGGATTGCGCGGCGGCGCGCGCTCCTCGGCCATCAGCTCCGGTCTCCCGGCCCCCGCCGCCCGGCGGTCGCTCTCGGCTTGCTCACGGTTTGCTCACGTTTTGGGCTACGCCCTTGATTTTCCAGGTCCGAGCCGGCATAGCGCGGCACGGTGACAACATAGCCGGGCGGGCCGGGCGCGAAAAACGCTTTTGTCGCTGCCGCGCTATTGTTTGCCTTGGCGTGGCTCGGTATTGTCCGGCGTCCCGGCGCTCGCCTAGCGGCCGGGAAGTCGTCGTTTTGGGGACCAGGGTCCGGTCAAGGGGGGATCTGCCATGTCGACCCTAGAGATCAACAAAATCGTCGCCGCCGTGCTGCTGACCGGCATCGTCGCCTCGTTCAGCTCGTTCCTGGCCGGCGTCATCATGCATCCCCCCGAGCTGGACGAGCCGGTCTACGTGGTGGCGGGCGCGGCCCCGGAAGAAGCGCCCGCCGACGCCGCGGGCGAGGCCGAGGAGAACGTCGTCGCCATGCTGGCCTCGGCGGACGAAGCCGCCGGCGAGGCCGTCGGCAAGAAGTGCGCGACCTGCCACACCTTCGAGCAGGGCGGCGCCAACAAGCTCGGCCCCAACCTGTGGAACGTGGTCAACCGGCCGATCGCCAGCGTCGACGGCTTCGGCTACTCCGACGCCCTGCAGGGCATGTCCGACGACGCCTGGACCTTCGAGCACCTCAACGCCTTCCTGGCGAACCCGAAGGACTTCGCCCCCGGCACCAAGATGAGCTTCGCCGGCCTCAGGAAGCCGGAAGACCGGGCCGACCTGCTGGTCTACATGCGCTCCCTGAGCGACGACCCGGCACCGCTGCCCGAAGCCGAGGCGCCCGCCGCCGAGGAGGGGGCCGCCGCGGAGGGGGCTGCCGCAGAGGGGGCTGCCGCGGAGGGGTCTGCCGAAGAGGGGGCCGCCGCAGAAGCTCAGGACTCGCAGGAGGCGCCCGCCGAGGGCGCCGCGGCCGGCGGGCCCGCCGATGGGATTGTCGCCATGGTCGCCTCGGCCGACGAAGCGGCGGGCGAGAAGGTCGCCAAGAAGTGCGCGACCTGCCACACCTTCGAGCAGGGCGGCGCCAACAAGCTCGGCCCCAACCTGTGGAACGTGGTCGACCGGCCGATCGCCAGCGTCGAGGACTTCAGCTACTCCGACGCCCTGGCGGAGAGGTCCGGCGAGGCCTGGACCTTCGAGCACCTCAATGCCTTCATCGAGAAGCCGAAGGACTTCGCCCCCGGCACCAAGATGAGCTTCGCCGGCATCAGGAAGCCGGAAGACCGGGCCGATCTGCTGCGCTACATGCGCTCCCTGAGCGACAGCCCGGCGCCGCTGCCGGAATAAGAGACGCCCCTTGCCCGGGACCCGTCGCCGGCGGATCGAATCGACGCCGCGAGAGCGCGCAGGGCGCGCCGGGCGCCCCGCCCCACGGCGCGGCCGATGACCGCGAGCGGCGCGGATCCCTGCCCCGAGGCCTTCGTCGCGCTGGCCGAAAGGCTGGCCGAGCGGGCGCGCGAGGTCACCGATCGCTATTTCCGCGGGCCCCTCTCGGTCGAGCAGAAGGCCGACCTCAGCCCGGTGACGGCCGCCGACCGGGAAACCGAGGCCGCGATGCGCTCGATGATCGCCGAGGCCTATCCCGATCACGGCATCCTGGGCGAGGAACACCGCCCGGAACGGGCCGGGGCCCGCTTCCTCTGGGTGATCGATCCGATCGACGGGACCAAGCGCTTCATCACCGGCCACGTCCAATTCGGCACCCTGATCGCCTTGCTCGACCGCGGCCGGCCGATACTCGGCGTCATCGACATGCCGCAGATGGGCGAGCGGTGGCTGGGCGCCGCCGGCCGGCCGAGCGTGCACCGCGATCGGCGCGGCAGCCGGGAGGTGCGGACACGGACCTGCGCCGATCTCGGCGCCGCCTCGCTCTACGCCACCTCGCCGCAAATGTTCGAAGGCGCCGACGCCGCAGCCTTCGAGCGGCTGCGCGCGGCGGTCCGCACGCCGCTGTTCGGCGGCGAATGCTATGCCTACGGCCTGCTCGCCTCCGGCTTCAACGACCTGGTGGTCGAGGCCGACATGGACCCCTACGATTACCTGGCCCAGGTGGCCGTGATCGCCGGCGCCGGCGGCCTCATTACCGATTGGCAAGGTCGCCCGCTCGGCCTCGAGTCCGACGGCCGGGTGCTGGCCGCCGGCGACCCCGCCGTGCACCGCCAGGCGATGGCCCTGCTCGCGGGGACGTGAATTCGCCGGCGTGAACTTCCGTTCATCTCCCTTGCGCGGCCTGGCCCCGGCCCTAAATCAGCTTTACAAGGTGGACCGGCTTGTTTTCGCTAGGGCGCAATGGCTTACCGATTCGCCGCGACCGTCGCGGGCTCGCTTTGGATAGCGGCCGGCTTTGTGCCGACCGCCGGGGCGCAGGACGCGCCCGCCGTGCCCCTGACCGAGGTCGAGGCGGAAGCCCTCGATCCGTTGGTGCACAGCGCCCACGCCATCGCCATGCACGGCGAGCCCAAATACGGCCCCGACTTCACCCATTTCGACTACGTCAATCCCGACGCGCCCAAGGGCGGCGCCATCCGGCTGGCCGACAGCGGCACCTTCGACAGCTTCAACCCCTTCATCCCCAAGGGCACGCCGGGGGCCAGCTCGTCGATCGAGACCCTGATGGAGGGCAGCGGCGACGAGCCCTTCACCATGTACGGCCTGATCGCCGAGAGCGTGGCGTGGCCGGAGGACCGCTCCTGGGTGACCTTCACCCTGCGACCCGAGGCGCGCTGGCAAGACGGCGAGCCGATCACGGTCGAGGACGTGGTCTGGTCGTTCGAGACGCTGAAGACCAAGGGCCACCCCTTCTACCGCTATTACTACGGCAGCGTCGAAAAGGCCGAGCAGGTCGGCGAGCGGCAGGTCAAGTTCAGCTTCTCCGAGGTCGGCAACCGCGAGCTGCCGCTGATCATGGGACAGCTCCCGGTGCTTCCCAAGCACTACTGGGAGGCCGAGGGGCGGGACTTCGCAGCGACCACCCTGGAGCCGCCGCTGGGCAGCGGCCCCTACCGGGTGAAGTCTTTCGAGGCGGGCCGCTTCATCGTCCTGGAGCGGGTCGAGGACTATTGGGGCAAGGACCTGCCGATCAACCGCGGCCGCTACAACTTCGATGAGATTCGCTACGACTTCTACCGCGACGCCACGGCGATCCGCCTGGCGCTGAAGTCGGGCGACATCGACTACCGCGAGGAGAACCAGGCCAAGGCCTGGGCCCTCGAATACGACGTGCCCGCGGTGCGCGGCGGCTGGCTGAACAAGATCGAGATCCCGCATCAGCGGCCGACCGGCATGCAGGCTTTCGTCATGAACATCCGCCGGCCGGTGTTCCAGGACCCGCTGGTCCGCCAGGCGCTCGCCTACGCCTTCGATTTCGAGTGGACCAACCGCAACATCTTCTTCGGCCAGTACACCCGCACCGAGAGCTACTTCTCGAACTCCGAGCTCGCCGCCACGGGGCTTCCCGAGGGCGAGGAGTTGGAGATTCTCGAGCGCTATCGCGGGCGGATTCCCGACGAGGTCTTCACCACGCCCTATCGGGCGCCCAGAACCGACGGCTTGGGATGGCCGCGCGAGAACCTGAAGCGCGCCTTCGCGCTCCTGGAGCAGGCCGGCTGGGTGGTCGAGGACATGAAGCTGGTCAACGCCGAGACCGGCCGGCAGATGACCTTCGAGATCCTCTACGCCAGCCCCGATTTCGAGCGCATCGTGCTGCCCTTCATCCGCAACCTGAAGCGCCTCGGCATCGACGCGCGCCCGCGCTTCGTCGACCCCTCCCAGTACGTCAATCGCGTGCGGTCCTTCGACTTCGACATGATCCTCGGCAGCTGGGGCCAGTCGGAATCGCCGGGCAACGAGCAGCGCAGCTTCTGGAGCAGCAGCGCCGCCGACTCGCCGGCGTCGCGCAACTACATCGGCATCAAGGATCCGGTGATCGACGAGCTGATCGAGCTCTTGATCGTCGCGCCGACCCGGGAGAGCCTGATAGCGCGCACCCGGGCGCTGGACCGGGTCCTGCTGTGGCACCATTTCGTGATCCCCAACTGGCACCTGCGCACGCAGCGCCTGCTTTACTGGGACAAGTTCTCCCGGCCCGAGGAGCCGCCCAAGTTCGGGACCACCTACGAGATCTGGTGGTTCGATCCGGCGAAGGCCGCGCGCCTCGAGCAGCGCCAGGCCCGCGAGCCGCTCACCGGCGAGGTCCAGCCGGAGGAAGGCCCCGGCCTGACCCTGGCGCTGGCCGCGCTCGGGGGCCTCGTGCTCGCCGGCGCCTTTCTGTTCCGCCGCGCGCTCCACCGCCCGCAGACCTGAGGTCCACGCCGCCATGGCCGCCAAAGCCACGCCTGCCAGCCGCCCGCTCCCGAGCCGATGACCGCCTACATCATCCGCCGCCTGCTGCTCATAATCCCCACCCTGCTCGGGATCATGACCATCAACTTCGTGATCATCCAGCTGGCGCCGGGCGGTCCGGTGGAGCAGGCGATCGCCCAGCTCACCGGCGAAGGCGGCGCGATCACCGAGCGGATCACCCGCGCGGGCGGCGGCGAGGAGCGCCTGCTGGCCGCCGGCCAGGACAGCCCGACCGGCCGCTACCGCGGCGCCCAGGGCCTCGACCCCGAGTTCATCGCCGAACTCGAACGCCGCTTCGGCTTCGACAAGCCGATGCACGAGCGCTTCGTCCAGATGATCGGCAACTACATGGTCTTCGACTTCGGCGAAAGCTTCTTCCGCGACCGGCCGGTGGTCGACCTGGTGCTCGACAAGATGCCGGTCTCGATCTCGCTCGGCGTCTGGACCACGCTGCTGGTCTACCTGATCTCGATTCCGCTCGGCGTCGCCAAGGCGGTGCGCGACGGCAGCCGCTTCGACATCTGGACCTCGATGCTGGTGATCGTCGGCAACGCGATCCCCGGCTTTCTCTTCGCGGTCTTCCTGCTGGTGGTGTTCGCCGGCGGCAGCTATCTCGACTGGTTCCCGCTGCGCGGCCTGCAGTCGGACGAGTTTCTCGGCCTCGGGTTCGTCGGCTGCACCACCTCGGCGGCCTGCGTCGCCGATTATCTCTGGCACCTGGTGCTGCCGGTGACCGCCATGGTGATCGGCGGCTTCGCCACCCTCAC
>JAWWCG010000066.1:0-10907 GCA_033720555.1 Kiloniellales bacterium
ACCCTGGAGACCATGGCCAACGCCCACTCGGCCCGGGCCTGGCTGGCCGAGGCGCTGGGCGAGGCGGCGGCCCGCGCGCACCTCGCCGCCGTCTCCACCCACCAGGAGGCGACCGCCGCCTTCGGCATCGCGGACGAGCGAGTCTTCGGGTTCTGGGACTGGGTCGGCGGCCGCTATTCGGTCTGGTCGGCGATCGGCCTGCCGGTGGCGATCGCCGTCGGAGCCGAGAACTTCCAAGACTTTCTCGGCGGCGCCCGGGCGATGGACGAGCACTTCGCCGCCGCGCCCTTGGAGGGCAACCTGCCCGTCCTGCTTGGCCTGGTCGGCATCTGGCGGCGCAACGCCATGGGCTGGCCGACGGTCGCGCTGATCCCCTACGACCAGCGCCTCGAACGCTTCACCGCCTATGTCCAGCAGCTCGACATGGAATCGAACGGCAAGCGCGTGACCCGCGCCGGCCGGCCGGCCGGCGGCGCCACCGGGCCGGTGATCTGGGGCGAGCCCGGCACCAACGCGCAGCATTCCTTTTTCCAGTTGCTCCACCAGGGCACCGACGTGATCCCGGTGGACTTCATCGCCGCCGCCCGGCCGCGCGAGCGCTTGGGCGACCACCATGCCCTCTTGCTCGCCAACTGCCTGGCGCAGTCGGAGGCGCTGGCCTTCGGCAAGACCGAGGCCGAGGTGCGCGCCGAGATGGCCGCCGAGGGCCGCGCGAGCGAGGATATCGAGCGGCTCGCGCCCCATCGCACGTTCCCCGGCGACCGGCCGTCGACGATCATCCTACACCGCCGGCTTGATCCCTTCGCCCTGGGCCGCCTGATCGCGCTCTACGAGCACAAGGTCTTCGTGGAGGGGGCGATCTGGGACGTGAATTCCTTCGATCAATGGGGCGTCGAACTGGGCAAGCAGCTCGCCACGCAGCTCATCCCCATGGTCAAGGGCGACGCCGCGCCGGACGGCAAGGACAGCTCGACCGCCGGCCTGATCGCCCGCCTGCGCGCGCTCGAGAGGTGAGGCGGCGCCGGGTCCGCCTCACGTCTGGACGAGCGCCGACCTTCAAAGAGCTGGCGCGGTGTCCCAGATCTCGCGGGCGTAGCTGCGGATGGTCCGGTCGGAGGAGAACCAGCCCATGCGCGCGGTGTTGAGCACGGTGCGCCGAACCCAGCCGTCGCGGTCGGCCCAGGCGGCGTCTATTCGGCGCTGAACCTCCCAATAGGCCCCGAAATCGGCCGCCACCATGAACCAGTCGCCGCCGCGCAAACCCTCGACCAGGCCGCGATAGCGGCCGGGGTCGTCGGGCGAGAAGGCGCCCTCGGCGATCTGGTCGAGCACTTCGGCCAGGCGGGGATCGGCCGCGATCCACCGCGCCGGGTCGTAGCCGGCGGCGCGGGTCTCGGCGACCTGCTTGGCGGTGAGCCCGAAGATGAAGATATTGTCGTCGCCGACGGCTTCGGCGATTTCGATATTGGCGCCGTCGAGCGTGCCGACGGTGAGCGCGCCGTTCATCGCCAGCTTCATGTTGCCGGTGCCGGAGGCCTCCATGCCCGCGGTCGAGATCTGCTCCGAGAGATCGGCCGCCGGGATCAGAAGCTCGGCCATGGAGACGTTGTAGTCGGCCGGATAGATCACCTGCAGGCGCCCGGCCATCAGCGGGTCGGCGTTGATCGCGGCGCCGATGTCGTTGATCAGCTTGATGATCAGCTTGGCCGTCGCGTAGCCGGGCGCCGCCTTGCCGCCGAAGATCTTGACCCGCGGTGCCCAGCCGGCGTCGGGATCGCGGCGGATCTCGTTGCGCAGCGCCGCGGCGTGCAGGATGTTGAGGAGCTGGCGCTTGTACTCGTGAATCCGCTTGATCTGGACGTCGAACATGGCGCCGGGGTCGAGCCGCACGCCCAGGCTGCGCGACAGGCGCTCGGCCAGGCGTTGCTTGTTGCTGTGCTTCGCCGCGGCGAAGCGGCGGCGGAAGTCCGGGTTCTCCGCCTGCGGGCCCAGCTCGGCCAGCCGCTCGAGGTCGGTGATCCAGCCGTCGCCGATCGTCTCCAGCAGCAGGTCGCGCAGCGCCGGGTTGCAGCCGTAGAGCCAGCGCCTCGGCGTGACGCCGTTGGTCTGATTGACGATGCGCTCGGGGTGCAGCGCGTTGAGATCGGCGAAGACGGTCTCGCGCATCAGCTTGGTGTGAAGCGCCGAGACGCCGTTCACGCGCCGCGCACCGATGAACGCCAGGTCGCCCATGCGCACCTGGTCGCCGTCGACGATCTTGACCGAGGCCGGGCGCTTGAAGGCCTTGGCGTGGTGGGCGTCGATCCGCTCGATGAGCTGCATGTGGCGCGGCAGCACGCGGCCGATGAGGTCGACCGGCCAGCGCTCGAGGGCCTCGGGCAGCAGGGTGTGGTTGGTGTAGTTCAGGCAGCCGCGGACCAGCTCGAAGGCGTCGTCGAAGGGCTGGCCGTGCTCGTCGATCAAGATCCGCAGCAGCTCCGGCACGGCGATCGCCGGGTGGGTGTCGTTGAGCTGCACGGCGATCGACTGCGGCAGCTTGCGCACGTCGTCGTGGAAGGCCAGAAAGCGGCGCAGGATGTCGGCCATCGAGGCCGCCGTCAGGAAGTATTCCTGCTTCAGGCGCAACTCCTTGCCTTGGTCGGTGGTGTCGTCCGGGTAGAGCACGCGGCTGATGGTCTCGGCCAGCACGGAGGGAATCAGCGCCGCCATGTACTGGCCCTTGTGGAACGGCTCCAGCTCGAACTCGCGCTCGGACTTGGCCGACCAGAGCCGCAGCGTGTTGGCCCAGCGGCCGCGCCAGCCGGGCACCGGCGTGTCGTAGCCGACGGCGAGAACCGTTTCGGCCGGCGACCAGGCGGCGCGCGCTCCTTTCTCGCTCACCGTGCCGCCGAAGCGGATGAGGTAGCGGGCCTCCGGGCGCTCGAATTCCCAGGGATGGCCTTGGCGAAGCCAGTCCTCGGCCTCCTCGGCCTGCCAGCCGTCCTCGAAGGACTGCCGGAACAGGCCGTGATCGTAGCGGATGCCGTAGCCGTAGGCGGCGATGCCGACGGTCGACATCGAATCGAGAAAGCAGGCGGCCAGCCGGCCGAGGCCTCCGTTGCCGAGGGCCGCGTCGGGCTCGTTGTCCAGCAGGGCCTCGTAGTCGACGCCGATCTCGGCGACCACCGAGCGCACGGTCTCGTCCAGCCCGAGGTTGGCGATCGCGTCCTCGAGGAGGCGGCCGATCAGGAATTCCATGGAGAGGTAGTAAACCCGCTTCTGATCCTGGTTGTAGATCCGCCGGGTGGTCTCGAACCAGGGCGCGATCACCAGGTCGCGGACCGCGCGGGACACCGCGAGGCGCCAGTCGGTCAGCGTCGCGGCGTCGGGCGCCTTGCCGATCGTGTAATGCAGGTGATACTCGATCGAGCGGCGCAGCGCCTCCGCCTCCGGCGGATTGTCATTGGCGAGCAACAGCGGTTGGGTCAGCATGAACTCCTCGGCCGATCAGTGGTAGACGAAGGGATGAAGGGCGCGCGAAGGCCTCCCGCATCGGACCTCAGGTCCGGACATCCGGGACCTCGCGGCCTAGTCGCGCCGTGATGTCGGCGATTTCCGCGGCGGCCGCGATGACCGCGCGCAAGGCGTCTTGAGGATCTTCGTCGAGCCGAGCCGGGTCGTCCTCGAAGCGCTCCAGGTAGACGCGCAAGGTGGCGCCGACCGTGCCGGTGCCGGACAGCCGGAAGACGACGCGGGCGTTCTCCCGGAAGAAAATCCGCAGTCCCTGGCCCGTCGCCGTCGAGTCGTCGACCGGGTCGTGGTAGGCGAAGTCGTCGGCGTCGCTGACCGTTAGGCCGGCGAAGCTTCGCCCCGGCAGCCTCGCCAGGCGCGCGCGCAGGTCCCCGATCAGCGCCTCTGCCGCCGCGGCGTCGACGCCTTCGTAATCGTGTCGCGTGTAGTAGTCGCGCCCGTAGGTGCGCCAGTGCTGCCGCAGGATCTCGCGCACCGGTTCGCGCCGCCGCGCCAGGACGTTCAGCCACAGAAGGACGGCCCACAGCCCGTCCTTCTCGCGCACGTGGTCGGAGCCGGTGCCGGCGCTTTCCTCGCCGCACAGCGTGACCAGCCCGGCGTCCAGCAGATTGCCGAAGAACTTCCAGCCGGTCGGCGTCTCGAAGGCGTTGATGCCCAGCCGCTCGGCGACGCGATCGGCGGCCCGGCTGGTCGGCATGGACCGCGCCACGCCCTTGAGGCCCGCCGCGTAGCCCGGCGCCAGATCGGCGTTGGCCGTCAGCACCGCGAGGCTGTCGGAGGGGGTCACGTAGACGCCGCGGCCGAGGATCATGTTGCGGTCGCCGTCGCCGTCGGTTGCCGCGGCGAAGTCGGGCGCGTCGGGCCCCATCATCAGGTCGACCAGCGACTTCGCATGGACCGGGTTGGGATCGGGATGGCGGCCGGCGAAGTCCGGCAGCGGCGTCGCGTTCACCACGCTGCCCTGCGGCGCGCCCAGCGCGTCCTCGAGAATGGCCCTGGCGTAGGGGCCGTTGACCGCGTTCATGGCGTCGAAGCGCAGCGCGAAGCCGCCGGCGATGAGATCGCCGATCGCCTCGAAATCGAACAGGCCGCGCATCAGCTCGAGGTAGATCGCCACCGGGTCGATCACTTCCACCGCCGTCGCGCCGAGCGCCGTCTCGCCCGCGGCCGCCAGGTCGACCTCGCCGGCCTCGAGGATGCGGTACTCGGAAATCTCCAGGCTGCGCCGGTAGATCGCCTCGGTGACCGCCTCCGGGGCCGGCCCGCCGGCGGGGATGTTGTACTTCAGGCCGAAATCGCCGTCCGGGCCGGCGGGATTGTGGCTCGCCGAGAGGATCAGCCCGCCGTCGGTCCGGCGCGCGCGGATCACCGCCGAGGCGGCGGGCGTCGAAAGAATGCCGTTCCGTCCGACCAGGACCCGTGCGGCGCCGTTGGCGGCCGCCATCCGCAGGATGGTCTGGATCGCCCGGTCGTTGAAGTAGCGCCCGTCGCCGCCGAGCGTCAGCGTCTTGCCGTCGAGCCCGCCGATGGCGTCGAAGATCGCCTGGACGTAGTTCTCGAGGTAGCCCGGCTGCATGAAGACCCGGGTGCGTTGGCGCAGCCCCGAGGTGCCCGGTTTCTGGCCCTCGAACGGGGTGGTCGCAATGATGTTCACGGTCACGGGATGCGAATCCTGAACGGCGGCGCCCCGCAAGGTCCGACGATCGATGTTCGTCGTCAAGGCCCGCGGCGGGGGATCAAGCCCAACGGCGGCCGCCTGTTTTATGCAAGTAGATCTTTGAAATAATCAAGATATACTTTCTTATTGTCGCTTTCTGGTCAAGACCACGCCGCCAGCAGCTCGCCGTAGAGGCCCGCGTAGCGGGCGGCGGAGGCGTCCCAGCCAAGCGGCTCTTTCATCGCCCGGCGCATCATCGCCCGCCACAGCCGGCGGTCGGCGAAGGCGTCGCAGGCCCGGTCGATGGCGTCGGCCAGCGCCGCCGCCTCGACGGGCGAGAACTGAAAGCCGGTCGCCACGCCCGCCCGCACGGCCGCCTCGTTGGCGTCGATCACCGTGTCGGTCAGGCCGCCGGTGCGCGCGACCACCGGCAGGGTGCCGTAACGCAGGCCGTAGAGCTGGGTCAAGCCGCAGGGCTCGAACCGGGAGGGAATCAGGATGGCGTCCGCCCCGGCCTGCACGAGATGGGAGAGCGGCTCGTCATAGCCGATGACGACGCCGACCCGCCCGGGATGGTCGCGCGCGGCGGCGGCGAAACGCCTTTCCAGATCCTTGTCGCCGGAGCCGAGCACGGCGAGGCGCGCATTGCGCGCCAAGAGCCGCGGCAGGGCGTCGAGCAGCAGGTCGAGGCCCTTCTGACGGGTCAACCGGCTGATGACGCAGAAGAGCGGCGCCGAAGGCTCGCGCGCCAGTCCCAAGCGCTCGGCCAAGGCGTCGCGGTTCTTGGCCTTGGGGGCGAGCCGGGCGGCCGAATAGCCGGCGACGAGCTCGCGGTCGCTCGCCGGGTCCCAAAGCTCCAGGTCGATGCCGTTCAAGATGCCGCGGACGTCGGCGCGGCGGTGCGCGACGACGCCCTCCAGGCCCATGCCGAACTCCGGCCGGGTCAGCTCCCGCGCATAGGTCGGGCTCACCGTGGTGATGCGCTCGGCATAGCTCAGGCCCGCCTTGAGAAAGCTGACCTGGCCGAAGAACTCGAAGCCGCCGGGATGGAACTCGCGTTTCGGCAGGCTCAGCGCGGCGGCCGTCGCGGCGGGAAAGAGGCCCTGAAACGCGATGTTGTGGACGGTGATGAGGCTGGGCGGGGCCGGGCGCCGGCCGAGCTTCAGATAGGCCGGCGTCAGGCCGGCCTGCCAGTCGTGGGCATGGACGACGTCGGGCCGCCAGCCGGCGGCGCCGGCGGTGGCGATCTCTGCCGCCGCGCGGCAGAGTGCCCCGAAACGCAGGTGATTGTCGGGCCAGTCCCGGCCGTCGGCGCCGAGGTAGGGGTTGCCCGGCCGGTCGAAGAGGCGCTTGGCGTCGAGCGCCAGAACGTCTAGGCCGCCGGCCTCGCCGGCGAGCAGGCGACCGCCCGCGCCGGGTCGCCCGCGCAGCTTTCCGACGGGCTTGGCGGCGTCGAGCCAGGCCTTGACCGCAGGGTAGGCCGGCAGCAGGACGCGAACCTCGACGCCGCGTTTCGCCAGCGCCCGGGGCAGGGCGCCGACCACGTCGCCCAGGCCCCCGGTCTTGACCAGGGGCACGCACTCAGAGGCGACGAACAGGACCTTCATGCGACGTGGCCTCTGCGGTGGCGCGCGGACGTTCCTGCTTAGGGACGGTCGAGGGCGTCGATCATCTTCTGGGTAATGAGCGCGACCCCGCCGGGCGAGAGCCGGAAGCGGCGCGCATCCTCCTTCGGGTCCTCGCCGACCACAAGGCCTTCCGGGATGTCGACGCCCCGGTCCAGAACCACGTTGGTGAGCTGGGCGTTGCGATTGATGACGCAGTTCGGCAGCGCCACGACTCTCTCGAGATGGCTGTAGGAATGACAGTGGACGCCGGTGAACAGCAGGCTCTCGAGCACGTTCGACCCCGAGATGATGCAGCCGCCGGAGACCATCGAGGAGACCGCCGAGCCGCGGCGATCCTCCTCGTCGTGAATGAACTTGGCCGGCGGCGTCACCTCGCCATAGGTCCAGATCGGCCAATCGCGCGAATAGATATCGAGCTCGGGCACGAAGTCGGTCAGATCGATATTGGCCTGCCAGAAGGCGTCCACGGTCCCGACGTCGCGCCAATAGGGGCGCGGCTCGGTGCCGGTCATGACGCAGGACTCGGAGAAGCGATGCGCCACCGCCGTGCCGTTCTTCACGATAAAGGGGATCAGGTCCTTGCCGAAATCGTGGTCGGACTCGGGATCGGCCGCGTCCTTGCGCAAGAGCTCGATCAGGAAATTGGTCTCGAAGACATAGATGCCCATCGAGGCCAGGGCCCGCTCGGGGCTGCCCGGAATCGCCGGCGGGTCGTCCGGCTTTTCGAAGAAATCGATGATGCGCGAGGCCTCGTCCACGTGCATGACGCCGAAGTCGCTCGCCTCCGCGCGCGGCACCTCCACGCAGCCGACCGTCACGTCGGCGCCGGTGTCGACGTGCTGGGCGAGCATCACGCCGTAGTCCATCTTGTAGATGTGGTCGCCCGCCAGGATCACGATGTAGCTCGGCTCGTAGCTTTCGATGATGTCGATGTTCTGGGTCACGGCGTCGGCGGTGCCGAGATACCACTGTCGCTCGTCCACCCGCTGGGAGGCGGGCAGGATGTCGAGCATTTCGTTGCGTTCGGCGCGGAAGAAGTTCCAGCCGCGCTGCAGGTGGCGGATCAGGCTGTGGGCCTTGTACTGGGTCGCGACCCCGATGCGCCGGATGCCCGAATTGACCGCATTGGACAGGGCGAAGTCGATGATCCGGCTCTTGCCGCCGAAGTGGACGGCGGGCTTCGCGCGCTTGTCGGTCAGCTCCTGCAGCCGGCTGCCCCGTCCACCGGCCAGCACGAACGCCATGCTGTGACGAGTGATCTGATGGCCAATCCCGTCCTTCATGTCACGCTCTCCCCCTTTTGCCTGGAAGCGCCAATCGTCGCCCTGGCGCGCCTCTGCAGCAAACGGTCAGGCCCGTCCGGAGCCCGACCGGACCCATTACAGCGAGTTTGCCGCGCGCGTGCCAAGCGGTGATTTCCCCGAGCGGCCGCCGCGACGCGCCCAAGGTGCGGCGCCGGGGAGGGGACGGACGGCAGGCGAAGCGCTCGGCGCCGCGAAGACCGGACGCGGTTGCCTCGCCAGCGTCGCCGCCTCGCGGCGTCTTCTATGCTAGCCGCGGCAGGCGGTTTCCAGCGCCCGGATAAGATCGTCGACCGCCATGTCGTAGGCGCGCGCCGCCTCGGCCAGGGTCATGAAGCGCATCATGGGACAGCCCGGGCAGGCCATGCGCCGGTCGATGAAGACGCGCAGGCTTTGCGGCCAACGCGCCAGCACGCTGGCGACCACGTCGTCAGGCGAAAATGCCGCGTCCTCGTCCACGGGCACCGCTCCGGCGAATGACTGCGCCGGCTGAGCCTAACGGCGGGTCGGGACGGGATCTTTGCGCTGCCGCAAACAGCGCGCCGAGGCGCCGGACCGTCAGGCCGACGCCTTGGGCAGGTTCTGGCCGATCACCACCAGCTCGTGCGGGCGCAAGATGACGACTTTCCGCCTGCGCCCGGCCACGATGCCTCTGGCCTCCCAGGCGGAGAGCGTGCGGCTGACCGTGTGCAATGTCGTGCCGGTCATGTCGGCCAGATCCTGGCGGGAGAGCGGGAAGTCGATCTCGACGCCTTCGGCGGTGCGCCGCCCGGCCTGCAGCGCAAGGCGCGCGAGGGCGTGAGCGACGCGTCCCTCGACGCGTTCGCTTTGGATTTCCTGGAGGCGCTCCTGCAGCTCGACCGTGCGGCCGCTCATGATCCGCATGGCGTTAAACGCGAGGTCGGGATAGCGCGCCGCCAGGTCGGCGATCCGCGCCCGGCTCCAGGTCATCGCCCAGGTGTCCTCGACGGCGGTCGCGGTCGCGGGATAGGGGACGCCGCCGCAGACCGCGACGCAGCCGGCGATCTCCTTGGCGCCGAGATATCTGATGATGATCTGCTGGCCGTCCTGCGTCGTCTGGCTGATCTTCAGGCGGCCCGACAGGACGAGGTAGAACGCGTTCGCGGCATCGCCCTGGCGAAACAGGGTCTCGTTCTTGGCGCACTTGCTGTCGCGCGCCAAGGAAACGACTTGCTCGAATCCTTCATCCGACAGTCCATCGAACAGCGACACACCGGATTTGAGCGCCATCCGGACTTCGGCCAAGGGAAGCCTCATGTCCATCCGGCAAGTTATGCGTTGCCGGACTGGGCCTTGTCCAGGGAGGAAGCGGCGCGCGCGGCCCTGGCCGACCACGGCCGTCCCTGGCCGACCCTGGCCGAATCGGCAGCTTTCGGAGGGGGCTTCAGGTCGCGGCGAGCGAATCCAAACGGCGGCCGATCCGCGCGAGGCGCGCGATGGCCTCGCTCAGAGCCTCCTGGGCCTGCGCCTGGGCCGACTCGTCGGGCGGCGCGAGCAGCACGGCCTCGAGCATCTCCGAAAGCCGCTCGAGCGGCTGTTGCGCCTCGATCAGCAGGCGGCGGCTCTCGTCTGCGCCGGCCCGGCTCCGGAGGGCGGGCGTGCCGGGCGCTGGCGCCGCCTCGGCGAGCACGTCTGCGCTCGCCTCGTCGCCGGCCGCGCGCAAGCGGTCCGCCAGGCGTCGGTGTTGCCGCTCGATCTCCGACTTCTGCGCCGCGATGGCGGCCGCCAGGTCCGCGCCCGACTCGATGGCGGGCAGGGCTTGGCCGCCGGCCCGGCGGCGGTCGCGGCGCCAGGCGGCGCGGCGCCAAGTGCGCAGCACGGCGGCGTGCTCCAGCTCTTGCCGGGCCAAGGCCTCGGCCTCGCGGGCCACGGCCGGGTCCTCGGCGCGGGCCGCGAGATAGGTGTAGAAGGCGAAGGCGCGCTGCTCGTTGTCGACGGCGATCGCCAAGGCGCGGTAGGGCGTCAGCAGCGCGCTCGCCGCCGCCTCCTCCCAGGACTGCGCCACCTCGGGCGGCAGGCGCCAGTCGAACGACGCGTCGGGCACGGCCTGGCCCAAGGCCGCCGCCCAGGCGTCCACGGCGGCGCTGTGGCGTCGCTCCTCCGCCTCCAGCTTGCGGAACGCTTCGGCCGTCTCCGCTTCGCCGCGCCTGGCCATTTCCTCGGCAAGCCAGCGATAGCGCTCGATGGCCGCCACTTCTATGGCATGGGCGATGCCGACCAGCTCGGCAAGGTCGATGGCGCTGGCTTGCGGGTCCGTTGTCAAAGATTGCATGAGTCGCCCATACTACCGCTTGGGAACACGGCGCTCCATCGAATCAGGGAGAGACTAACCGGAAAATTCCCGCGGCAATTTGATCCTGCGCAAAGACGCCCAGCGCCCGCCGGGTTTCGTTTGAGCGCGCGAGGCCAAAGCGCTCGGGCGCCTAGGTGTCATATTCGAGGTAGGAATGCCGGCTGTCGGACCTGAAGGGGGCAAGCGCCGGGCCGGTAGGGCCCTGGCTCGCGACAGCGTGGTGTGGCTCCTGCTCGTTTTGTCGGTCCTGGTGGCGCAGCCCGGCATGGCGCGGGCCGCCACGGCCCTCGAAACCTACCTGAACCAGCTCAACCCGGCGGAGATCGTGCCGGGGGCCGAGCGCTTCGGCGCCCCCGAGGGACAGCCGCCCTTGGCGCCGGCGCTCAAGGGCGAGCAGGGGGTCGGCTACGCCTATCTGACCTCGGACGTGGTGGATACCGCGGGCTATTCCGGCAAACCGATTCATATCGTGGTCGGCATCGACCCCCAGGGCACCA
>JAWWCG010000067.1:0-10792 GCA_033720555.1 Kiloniellales bacterium
CCAGCTCGCCCGCCGCCGCCGCCAGCGCCCGGTGGAGCGCCGGCGCCGCCGCGCGCTGGTCCGGGCTCAAGAGCACGTTGCGCGACGACAGCGCCAGGCCGTCGGGCTCGCGCACCGTGGCCACCGCGGCGATGGCGACGTCGAGGTCGAGGTCCCTCGCCATGCGGCGGATGATCTGGAGCTGCTGGAAGTCCTTCTCGCCGAAGTAGGCGACGTCGGGGCGCGCCTGGTTGAGCAGCTTGGCGACGACGGTCGCCACCCCTTCCATGTGGCCGGGCCGCGCCGCGCCGCACAGGCAGTCGCCGAGCGCGGCGACCCGCACCTGGGTGGCGAAGCCGGCGGGATAGACCTCCTCGACGCTCGGCGCGAACAGGAGGTCGGTGCCGGCCTCGGCGAACTTGGCGGCATCGCCGGCTTCGTCCCGGGGATAGGCCTCGAGGTCGTCCGGATCGTTGAACTGGGCCGGATTGACGAACAGGCTGGCCACCGTCCGGTCGCACTCGGCCCGGGCCTGGCGGATCAGCGCCAGGTGGCCGTCGTGCAGCGCGCCCATGGTGGGGACCAGGCCGACGCTCAGCCCGGCCGTGCGCCAGGCCACCACGGCGCGGCGCAGATCGGCGATCCGCCGGACGGTCGGCAGAGCGGTGTCGTGCGGCGTTCTCGCGCCGGGGCCGGCGCTCATCCCACCTTGGCGGAAACGCCGCGCAGGGAGCCCTCGCCCGGGCTGTCCTCGCCCGGAGACCCGGCCGGGCCGCCCCGACCGCCCGGCCCGCTGGGGCCCGAGGTCGGCTTGGCGCCGAAGCAGTGCTCCGGGCCGGGGAAGCGCCGCGCCCGCACGTCCTCGGCAAAGGCCGCCACCGCCTCGTCCACGCCGGCCTGCAGGTCGGCGTAGCGCTTGACGAACTTCGGCACCCGCTCGCCGGACAGGCCCAGGATGTCCTCGGTCACCAGGATCTGGCCGTCGCAGGCCGGCGAGCCGCCGATGCCGATGGTCGGAATCTCGACCGACGCCGTGATGTCGCGCGCCACCGCCTCCATGGTCGCCTCGATCACCATGGCGAAGGCGCCGGCCTCGGCGATCGCCTTGGCGTCCCTATGCAGCTCGGCGGCCGAGCGCTCCTCGCGCCCCTGGGTGCGGAAGCCGCCGAAGGCGTGAAACGACTGGGGCAGCAGGCCGATGTGGCCGAGCACGGGGATGCCGCGGGCGGTGAGGAAGGCGACCGTCTCGGCCATGGCGGCGCCGCCCTCCAGCTTGACCCCGGCGCAGCGGGTCTCCGCCAGCACCCGCGCGGCGCTTCGAAAGGCCTGCTGCGGCGATTCCTGATAGCTGCCGAACGGCAGATCGACGATCACGCAGGCCCGGCTGGCGCCGCGCACCACGGCGGCGCCGTGGGCGATCATCATGTCCAGGTTGACGCCGAGGGTGGTGTCCATGCCGTAGACCACCATGCCCATGGAATCGCCGACCAGCAGCAGGTCGACGTAAGCGTCGAGCGCCCGCGCCATCGGTGCGCTGTAGGCGGTCAGGCAGACGAGCGGTTCGCCGCCCTTGCGCTCGCGGATGGCTTGAACGGTGATCGACTTGCCGCGGGGTTCGGTGGGCACGGTCCATCTCCCGGGTCGAGGGCCTTGAGCTAACGCAACATCTTGACCCAAGGCAATAGTCTAACCTGGCTATATTGCGACGCAATATATAATTTTGCAATGCAGCGACGCCAGGCGGGTCTCCGGCGGCTGCCGGTCGCCGCGCCGCCGGCCGGGCGGTCAATAGCCTTCGGCGAGGTTCCTCAGGGCCACCAGATCGCGCAGGTCGACCCGGCCGCCGGGCATGAGGCCGATCAAGCCGGCGGTCTTCAGCTGGGTGAAGGTGCGGCTCACGGTCTCGGTCGTCAGCCCGAGATAGTCGCCGATGTCGGTCCGGCTCATCGGCACGGCAACGGGATTGCCCGACTGCCCGCGCCGCGCCGCCCGCTCGGCGAGCGACAGGAGGAACGAGACGATCTTCTCCTTGGCGCTCTTGCGGCCCAGCAGCAGCATCTGCTCCTGCGCCGCCGCCAGCTCGTGGCTGGCCAGCCCCAGCAGGCGGGATTCGAGCTTGGGGTAACGGGACAGCAGCTCCTCCAGCTTCTTGCGCGGAAAGCGGCAGAGCGCCGCGTGGGTCACCGCCTCGGCGCTGTAGGCATAGGTCTCCGCCTTGGCCAAGCCGAGGAAATCGCCGGGAAAGAGGAAGCCGGTGATCTGCCGGCGGCCGTCCGGCAGCAGCTTGTAGACCTTCATGGTGCCGGCCGTGACGTTGAACAGGTGGGTGGCGGGCTCGCTCTCGTCGAACAGGGGATCGCCCGGCACCAGCTCGACCGAGGCGACGATCGCGGACAGCTGTTTCAGCTCCTCGTCGTCGAGCGGCTGGCAAAAGGTCAGGTGGCGGACCGTGCAGGCGTGGCACGGCGAGGCGGCCGCCCGATCGCGCGGCTCGGCCGGCTGCAGCGACGTCATCTTGCCTAGATCGAAACTCGTGGGACTCACGGCTCGCACCTTTGGTCCTGGGCCGATCGGCGGCCCGACAAGGCCAGTTCTACGCGAATTATAACAGGCCGCAAGCGGATTGCAGCCCTCTCTCCGACGGCCCCGCGAAGCGCGGCAGAAGATCCCTTGCAGTCGGGGCGCCGCGCCCGCATGGTCGCGGACACGAACCATGACCGCAACGCCCGAGACAACGCCCGACACCACCGCCGCTGGCGCCGCTGGCGCCGCCAGCGCCGCGACCGCCGCCCCGCCGGCGACGGCGCGCGCGCTCCCGGTCGTGCGCCTCAAGGCCGGCGCCCACAAACGCGTCGCCCGCGGCCATCCCTGGGTCTATTCCAACGAGATCGAGATGGACGCGACGGCCCGCGAGGCGCCGCCGGGCAGCCCGGTGCGCCTGGTCGACAGCCGCGGCGAGGCCCTGGGGACGGCGCTGTTCAACCGCCAGCCCTTGATCGCGGCGCGCCTTGTGAGCCGGCGCAGCGACGTCACCGTCGACCGCGACTTCCTGGCGGGGCGCCTGGCGCGGGCCCTCGAGCTTCGCGAGCGGCTGTTCGACCAGCCGTTCTACCGACTCTGCCATGCCGAGGCGGACGGCCTGCCCGGCACCGTGATCGACCGCTTCGGCGCCACGCTGGTGCTGCAGGTCAACACCGCCGGCATGGCCCACCTGCTGCCCGAGCTGATCGCCGCCCTCGAGCGGCTGGTCGAGCCGGAAACGGTGGTGCTGCGCAACGACAGCCCGGCGCGCGAGCTGGAAGGCCTGGCGCGCGAGGTCGAGGTGGTCAAGGGGCGCCTGGAGGGGCCGAGCGAGCTGGTCGAGAACGGCGCCGTCTACCTCGCCGACCTGCGCGAGGGCCAGAAGACCGGCTGGTTCTTCGACCAGCGCGACAACCGGGCGCTGACGGCGCGCCTGGTGGCGGGGCTGGCGCCGGGGTTGGCGGCGGGTCAGGGCGGCGGCCGGGTGCTCGACGCCTACAGCTTCACCGGCGGCTTCGCGATCCAGGCCGCCCTGGCCGGGGCCGCCGAGGTGGTCGCGGTCGACCGCTCCGAGCCGGCCCTCGCGCTGGCGGCCGAGGCGGCCGCCCGCAACGGCGTCGCCGAGCGCTGCGGCTTCGTCCGCGCCGAGGTCTTCGCCGAGTTGACCCGGCGGGCGCGTGACGGCGAGCGCTTCGATCTCGTGATCGTCGACCCGCCGGCCTTCGTGAAGACCAAGCGCGACCTGCCGCAGGGCCTGAAGGGCTATCGCAAGCTCTTGCGCCTGGCCGCCCTGGCGGTGGCGCCGGGCGGCCTGCTGGTCGCCGCCTCGTGTTCCCACCATGTCGACTTCGCGGCCTTCGGCGAGCAGCTTCGGCGCGGCCTGCACGACGCCGGCCGCGAGGGCCGCGTGCTCTATCAGCGCGGCGCCGGGCCGGACCATCCGATCCACCCCTTCCTGCCCGAAACCGCCTACCTCAAGCTCCAGGTCGTGGCGCTGGACTGAGCCGGCGCAGGCGCCGACGGCGCCCGGCCCCGGCCTGGCGTCACTCCTGCGCCTGCTTCACGGGCAGCTCGAAACAGAAGCTGGTGCCCTCGGCGGTGGAGTGCTCCAAGCGGATCTCGCCGCCGTGGGCGCGCACCAGGTCGCGGGCGATGGCGAGGCCGAGACCGGTGCCGCCCGACCGGGCCGAGCCGGTGAAAGGCTGGAACAGATGCTCGCGGGCGCGCGGCGGCAAGCCCGGGCCGTTGTCGCTGACCCGCACCCGCAGCCGGCCGTCGACCGGCTCGGCCGAGACCTCGATCCGGCTGGCGCCGGCCTGGATGGCGTTCTGCCCGAGGTTGCTCAGGACCCGGTACAGCCGCTCGCGATCGGCCTCGATCTGCAGTTCCCGGTCCAGCAGGTTGCGCCAGACCGGCTCGCCGTTCACCTCGCCGGGCAGGTCGCCGGCGACGTCGGCCGCCAGATCGCGCAGGTCGAAGCGGCTGAGCTTCAGCTTCGGCGCGCCCTCGCGGGTGAAGTCGAGCGTCTCGCCGCACAGGCTGACCGCCCGGTCGATCGCGCTCATCAGGGTCGGCGTCACCCGCTTCACCTCCGGATCGTCGCTGCGCTCCAGGCGGTCGGAGACGAGCTGCGCGGTCGCCAGGATGTTGCGCAGGTCGTGATTGATCTTGGTCACCGCGATTCCCAGCGCCGCCAGGCGCGTCTTCTGCTGCAGCGCGCCGCGCAGTCCTTCCTGCATGGCCGCCAGCTCGTGCTCGGCGAAGCCGATCTCGTCGGTGCGTCCGCTCGGCCGGATCACCCGCGAGGCGTCCTCCGGATCCTCGCGGAAGTCGCTCATGCTGTCGCTGATCCGACGCATCGGCCGCACCATGAGACGATGCAGGCTGAGGTAGACCAAGGCAGCCGTGAACAGCGAGATGACCAGCGACAGCGCCAGGATGCGCTGGGAGTAGGCCAGCATCTCGCGGCGCAGCGGCGTTTCGTCCAGCACCACTTCGACCAGGACGCTGGCGTCCTTGGGCGGCGGCCCGAGGACGCGGATGATCCGCATCGGCCCGCCCCACAAGGCCGCGAAGGCGTCGCGGATCAGCCCCATGAAGGTGGCCGTGCGCAGGTCGAAGGTGGCGTCGATGTGATCGGGCGGCATGTCCATGAGCATGAGCTTGCCGACCCCGGGCTTGGTCAGCGCCACGGAGACCGCTTCGACATGGGTCAGGAGTTCCATGGTGAGCTCCGGGCTCACCATGTGGTCCGGCGTCGCCTCGAGGGCGAGAATGGCGAGGTGGCCGGCGGCCAGGCGTTCTTCCAGATAGGTCAGCCGAAAGCGGGCGATCGAAGGCGCGAAGATCAGCACCTCCGCCAACATGACGAAGCCTATGGTCAGCAGCAGCAGGCGCGCCGAGAGGCCCGACGCGACGGACGGCAATGCTTTGGCTTTGCCCAGCATGGTCCCGCGAATATAGCACGGGCCGGCGGGCGCGCGCGCACTGCCGGCTGTGTCACCGCCGGCCATGTCGCTGCCGGCTATGTCACACCGGCGATGTCACACCGGCTATGCCACACCGGCTATGCCGCCACCGGTCGCCCGGCAAGGCGGCTCGGCCTCTGAAGAAAGGCGGCGCGCCTGGCCCGGGGAAAACGGCGATGGGGACTCGCCGGGGCTGAGGGCGCGCCGAGTGGTCGGAGTCCCCCGCTCGGGGAACCCCGTCAGCCTAGTTCGCAGCCGCGCAGGGGTTGCACGGATTGCAGGCGGCCGCGCAGGGATTGCACGGATTGCACGCCGCGGCCGCACAGGGATTGCAGGGATTGCACGCGGCCGCGCAGGGGTTGCACGGATTGCACGCCGCCGCCGCGCAGGGATTGCAGGGATTGCACTGGGCGAGCTGGATGGAGGTATCCGCCGCCTTGGCCGTCGCCACCGGCAAGGCGGCCGCACTGGTGGCCAGGGTCGCAACACTAAGGGCAACAAGTGTTTCTTTAAGCATTAAATCCTCCCGATTAGAAAAAACGGATCGTCGGCGCCGACACGCTCAGTCATGCCCAACCGCCGATGAAGGCTAGCGCGGTCCGCCGCCCCCGTTTCACTCAGTTATTAATGGCCGATCGCGCCGGACCTGGCGATTCACGAAATCGACTGAGGCGTCAAATATTTGTGAGAGATGGAGAGATCCTGTGAACGACGCGGCGGCGATTTCGCGCCGGCCTCAGCCCAGCTTGGCCAGCAGGCGAACCAGCCAGCGCGTGCGCTCGGAGAACAGCTTCGCGGTGTAGAACGAACCGGCCGCCCGCTTGCTCGCCTCGCCCAGGGTGGGATAGGGCGCGATCATCTGCGCCACGGCGCCGACGCCGAGCTTCTGGGACAGCGCGAGCACCCAGGGCTGGATCAGCTCGCCCGCGTGCGCGCCGACGATGCTGGCGCCGAGGACGCGCCCGCGCGGCGTCGTCACCACCTTGACCAGGCCGTCCGTCCGGCGCTCGCAGCGCGCGCGGTCGTTTTCCGCGAAGGGCCAGCGCAGGATCCGGATGTCGCCGTGGCGCTCGCGGGCGGCCGCCTCGCCCAGGCCGACGTGGGCCAGCTCGGGATCGGTATAGGTGACCCAGGGCACCGCCCGGTCGTCGACCTTGGCGGGCCAGCGGAACAGCGCGTTCTTCAGCACCACGCCGGCGTGATAGCCGGCGACATGGGTGAACTGAAAGCCGCCCGCCACGTCGCCGGCGGCGAACACCTTGCGGTTGCTGCTGCGCAGGCGGCGGTCCACCTTGATGCCCTTGCGGTCGTGCGCGATGCCGGCCGCGTCGAGATCGAGCCCCTCGACCACCGGCCGCCGGCCGACCGCCAGCAGCAAGGCGTCGCCGGCGAGACTTTCGCGCTCGCCGTCGCGCTCGACCTCCAGGACGAGGCCGGCGCCGTCGCGCCGCACCGCCGCGGCCTGGGTTCGCTCCATGAGCCGAACGCCCTCGGCGCGCAGGCCGAGGCGCACCAGCTCGGCGAGCTCGGGGTCGTCGTTGGGCAGGATGCTCGCCAGCTCGACGACGGTAACCCGGGAGCCCAGGCGGGCGAAGGCCTGGCTCAGCTCGCAGCCGATCGGCCCGCCGCCCACCACGATCAAATGCGCCGGCGCCGCATCGAGGCCGAACACCGTCTCGTTGGTCAGGTGGTCGACCTCGTCCAGCCCCGGCAAGGACGGCACCACCGGCCGGGAGCCGGTGGCGACGACGAAGCGGCGGGCCTGGATCCGCCGGCCGCCGGCCGTCACCTCGCCCGGGCCGACGAACTTCGCCTCGGTCCGCAGCACGGTGACGCCGAGCCCTTCGTAGCGCGCCTCGGAATCGGTTGGCGCGATGCCGGCGATCACCCCTTCGACGTGACGGCGGACCGCTGGGAACTCGACGCGCGGCGGGTCGTAGGTCACGCCCATGGCGGCGGTGGACCGGTGGAACGCCGCCGCCTTGGCCGCCGCGAGCAGCGATTTCGACGGCACGCAGCCGTAGTTGAGGCAGTCGCCGCCCATCAGGGCGCGCTCGATCAGCACGGTCTCGGCGCCCATCTGGGACGCGCCGGCCGCCACCGAGAGCCCCGCCGAGCCGGCGCCGATCACGCAGATGTCGGGGCGCAAGATCTCAGCCATGATTCCGCTTTCCGCCGGCGCCGCGCAGCTAGGTCCGATCCTGGCGCCGCTTCCAGGCCTTGTAGGCGACCGGCAGCGCGGCAAGGACCGCCAGGCCGAGCAGCGGGACCAGGACGTCGGCGTCGTAGATGATCGAGAGGTCCGGGGTCTCGCCGGCCGCCAGGATCTCGCTGAGGCCGTTGCCCACGCTGGCGTAGACGAAGGTGCCCGGAATAATGCCGACCGCGGTGGCGATCACGTAGGTCCTCAAAGGCACGTCGAGCAAGGCCGGAACTAGGTTGACCAGCCAAAAGGGAAACAGCGGCACCAGCCGCAGCACCAGAAGGTAGCTGAGCGCGTTTTCCTTGAAGCCGCGCTCCATCCTGCGCAGGGCGGGGCCCGCCTTGGCGTGCAGCAGGTCGAAAAAAGCGTAGCGCGCCGCGAGAAACAGACAAACCGCGCCGAGGGTGGCGCCGACCACCACGCTCGAGGTGGCGGACAGGGTGCCGAACAGGAAGCCGCCGACGATGGTGAGCAAGGCCCCGCCCGGCACCGAAAAGGCGGTGGCGAGGGCGTAGACCGCGACGAATATCACGTTGGCCAGGATGCCAAGCTGCGCGACCTGGCCCTTCAGCCAGTCCTGGTGCTCCTTGAGCGCATCCCAGCTCAGGAAACGGCCCAGATCGAAGGCGAAGAACAGGCCGAGCCCGACCAGCAGAACCGCAAGCGGCAGCAGCCTTCGAAGCGAGAGCTTCCGGGCGTCGCCGCCTGCCGGTGGAAGGTTGCTCATCTTGGACAGGACCGCCCCTTGCCGCGGCACGCCGGCTTACCTCCGATTCGCGCTCGGCCCCCCGCCGGCGCCGGGCTCTCCCGCGGACCGCCGCCAGCCGGGAGCCGGCGTCCACGGCGGGCCTCGAGACATCTGAGACAGCTATGTAGTCCACGGCGCCACGGGCAACCAGTCACCAAGTGGTGAAGCCCCCGTGACCTTCGCGGCCCCCGCGCGACGCGCCGGCCGAGGCGTTGACAGTCCACCCGGCCCCGCTTATACACGCTGCGCAATTTCAAGCCAGAAAGTCAATGGAGTTTGGGCCGTGAAGCGCACCTATCAACCCAGCGTGCTGGTTCGCAAGCGCCGCCATGGGTTCCGCGCCCGCATGGCGACGGTGGGCGGGCGTCGAGCCATCGCGCGGCGTCGCGCCAAGGGGCGCAAACGGCTGTCCGCCTGAGTCGACGATGCCGGACCTCCGGCGCCTCAAGACGCGGCGGGATTTCCTACGGGTCGCGGCCGCACGCCGCAAGCGAGTCCGCCCCGGCCTTATCCTGCAGGCCGCGCGGCGGACGACGCCGCTCGCCCGCGCGGCGCCCCAGGACACGGGGCGCGAGAGCGCAGGACGCGCGCCGCCGAGCCGTGCGGCGGACGACGCGCCGGAGGCCATCCGCGTCGGCTTCACCGCGAGCCGCAAGGTCGGCAATGCGGTGGCGCGCAACCGCGCGCGCCGGCGATTGCGCGCCGCGGCGGCCGAGACGCTGCCGGCCCTCGGCGAGGCCGGCACGGATTACGTGCTGGTGGCGCGCCGAGAGACCCTGGCGCGCCGCTATCAAGACCTCGTCGAGGACTTGCAGGAAGCTTTGATCCGGCTAGGTTACCAGGGAAACGAACAGCATCGCGCCCCGCGCCGCCGCCGCAGGAGATCGCGCGGCCGGCGGGCGGCTTCGCCCGGAGATCGTCAATGAACCCCTTGAGCGCCGTGGCCTGCGGGCTGATCCGCTGCTATCGCTGGTGCATTTCGCCCTTCATGATGCCGCGCTGCCGCTATCTTCCGACCTGCTCGGACTATGCCGAGCAAGCGCTGGCCGCCCACGGGCCGATCGCCGGCGGCTGGCTCGCGCTGCGACGCCTCGCCCGCTGCCATCCCTGGGGCGGCAGCGGCTTCGATCCGGTTCCCGAGGCGCGGCCCGGCGGCTGCGCGCGCCCCGCGACGTGCCATCTGCCCGGCGGCGAGACCTGAGGAGCGCCGCGGGCGTCCCGTTTTTCTAGAGCGAGCGATACATGGATCAACGCAACCTCGTCCTCGCGATCGTGCTGTCGCTCGGAATCCTCATCACCTACGAGGTGTTCATCGGCGCGCCTCAGCGCGAGGCGCTGCTCGAGCAGAGCCAGGAGGCCGGCCTCGACGAGACCGGCCGGTCGACGGACGCCGAGATCCCGACGCCGCCGTCGGGCGAAACGACGCCCGGCGCGGCGCCGAGCGAACAAGGCGCGGCGCCGGGCGCCTTGAGCCGCGCCGCCGCCCTGGAGGAGGAGCCGCGCATCGCCATCGACAGCGGCACCCTGGCGGGCTCGATCTCGCTGCAAGGCGGCCGCTTCGACGATCTGGTCCTCAAGCAGTACCGCGAGACCATCGAGCCGAACAGTCCGCTGATCAAGCTGCTGCTGCCGGTCGGCACGGCCCGACCCTATTACGCGAACTTCGGCTGGTCGGCCGCGCCGGGCGGGCCATCGGTGCCAAACGCCGACAGCCTGTGGCAGGCGGACGCGGAGACCCTGTCGCCCGATTCGCCGGTGACCCTCACCTGGGACAACGGCCAGGGATTGCGTTTCGAGCGCCGCGTATCGCTCGACCAGAACTACATGTTCACCGTGACCCAGCGGGTGGTGAACAGCGGCGAAGCGGACGTGCAGATCTCGCCCTACGGCCTGATCTCGCGCACCGGCACGCCGGAGGTGCTCGGCTTCTACATCCTGCACGAGGGCCTGCTGGGCGTGTTCAACAACACCCTCGAGGAGATCGATTACAGCGACCTCGCCGACGACGGCCCGGAGCAGTTCGATTCGACCGGCGGCTGGCTCGGCATCACCGACAAGTATTGGCTGGCCGCCCTGGTGCCCGACCAGGCGCAACAGATCCAGGCGCGCTTCCTGCACACCTCGCCGAACGCCCAGGACAAGTACCAGGCCGATTACCTCTATTCGACCGTGACGGTGCCGGCCGGCGGCGAGGTCGAGGTCACCAGCCGACTGTTCGCCGGCGCCAAGGAAGCCCGGCTGCTCGACGCCTACCGCGACGATCTCGGCATCCCGCGCTTCGACCGCGCGGTCGATTTCGGCTGGTTCTATTTCCTGACCAAGCCGTTCTTCTACGCGCTGCACTACTTCGCCGAGCTGCTCGGCAACTTCGGC
>JAWWCG010000068.1:0-10766 GCA_033720555.1 Kiloniellales bacterium
ATCTTCGCCATGACCCGCGGATTGCCGGTGCCGTTTCTGCCGGAGGAGTGGCACGATAAACCGGTTATGGCCACCGTGACGTGCTGGAGCGGAGCAGAGGAGAAGGATGACGAGATCACTGCGTTGGTCGCTGGCTTGGGCGATGTGCTGGGCCAGGCTCATTGGCGGATGCCGTTCCCGGAGATCAACACCTTGTTCGACGACTTGCTGCCACGAGGCATCCAACACTATTGGAAGGCCACCGTCGGCCGGGAGATATCCGAAGAGGCCCTTGCAATCCATCTGGAGCACGGTGCCATGGTGCCAACGATGGAGTCGGGCCCGTTCTTCTTCCCCATCGATGGGGCCTGCCACCAGGTCGGCGTCGACGACACCGCCTTCGCCCATCGCGACTCAACCTACTCGCTCGTCATTTCAGGAAGCTGGAAGGATGCTGCCGACAACGAGCAGAACACTGCGTGGGTTCGAAACTACTATGACGCGCTTCTTCCCCACTCCGAGCCCGGCGGATACATCAACTTCATGTCTGGCGACGATCAGGAGCGGGCACCCGATAACTTCGGAGCCAATTACCGGCGGCTCAGGGAGATTAAGGCGAAATATGACCGAGGTAATCTGTTCCGGATGAACCAGAACATCGTCCCGACTGGGTGAGGTGTTTCTTGGTCCCCCAGGTCAAGCGGCCCGTCGCGGCCATGGACGGGAACGTCGGCAGTGCGATCACGAAGCGGGCCCCGCCGCCTAGGTGGCGGGGCGGCCGCGGTTAGCCAAAAACCGCCTCTGAACCACTGCCCCAATGGAATAGATTTTCTAACACTTGCTGGTTAGTCTCTTCAGCGGACGGAGAGATGCCTTGGAACGCAGGCTTGCCGCCATTCTGGCCGCTGACGTGGCGGGCTATACGGCGCTGATGGGCGCCGACGAGGCGGGCACGCTGGAGCGCCTGACCGGCTTGCGCCAGGACTTCCTAGAGCCTTTGATCGCCGACCATCATGGCCGCGTGGTCAAGCTGATGGGTGACGGGATTCTGGTTGAATTCCCAAGCGTAGTAGATGCGGTGGCCTGCGCACTGGCCTGGCAGGCGGGTGTGGCCGAGCGGGACGAGGTCCTCAGGTTCCGCATCGGCATTAATTTGGGCGACGTGATCGTCGAGGGCGAGGACATCCACGGCGACGGCGTCAACGTCGCGGCGCGCCTCGAAAGCCTCGCTGAACCCGGAGGCATCTGCCTCTCTGGCGACGCCTATCGGCAAACAAGGGGAAAGGTAGAGGCCACCTTTGAGGACTTGGGCGAGCAAAGGCTCAAAAACGTCGCTGAGCCGGTCAGAGTTTACCAGTACCTGCTGGACACACCAGCACCCGGACGAGCCCGGCCGCGTGCTGCTCCCACCAAACGGTCCCTGCGATTGGCTGTTGTGGTTGGCGGATCGATGTTGCTCGTCATTGTGACGGGACTGCTGCTTTGGCAGCGACCCTGGGCCTCGCGCGAAGAACCGGCTTCCGAGGCCAACATGGCCTTGCCCCTGCCCGACAAGCCCTCCGTCGCCGTGCTTCCGTTCGCCAACCTGTCTGACGATCCGAGCCAAGAGTACTTCGCCGACGGCCTGGCCGAGGACTTGATCACGGACCTGTCGAAGATTTCCGATCTCTTCGTCATCGCCCGCAACTCGTCTTTCGCCTACAAGGGACAACAGGTCAAGGTACGGCAGGTCGCCGAGGATCTCGGCGTGCGCTATGTCCTAGAGGGCAGTGTACGGCGTATCGGCGACCAAGTGCGGATCAACACGCAGCTCATCGACGCAACGACCGGCGGCCATGTCTGGGCCGATCGTTATGACGGCAAGTTCGACGATATCTTTGCCGTACAAGATGCCATCATGGCCAAAGTCGTCGAGGCACTGGAACTTCATCTGACAGATAGAGAACGAGAGCAGCAGGGCGAAGGACCAGAGACTGATAGTCTCGAAGCCTACGACCTGGTACTTCAAGCGAGAAAGCTCCTGACTCGTTTCGACCACAAGGCCGCAGTTGAGGCGCGGGATCTTCTTCAACGAGCAGTCGAGATCGATCCTTCGTACGTTGAAGCACATACCTTACTTGGCTTCTACTTTTTCGATGAGTGGCGCGTATGGGGCCGGCAGCGCGATCAGAATTTGGCGCGCGCCCTGGAGTTGGGAGACACGGCTGTCGAGCTCGACCCGTCGGACCCAGCGCCGCACGTGCTATTGGCTATGGTCTACCAGTTTCGCCGAGAGTTCGATGCCGCCAATGCAGCAGCTGATAGGGCTCTCGCACTACAACCGAACGACGCTATCGCGCTTAGCAACCTCGGCTCCATGCTCGTCTGGGCAGGCAGAAGCGAGGAAGCTATAGACCTTCTACAACAGGCGATCCGTCTTGATCCTTTTCATCCACCAAACTACCTGGAAAGGCTTGCTGATGCTTATGCGGGCGTCGGAAAATACGAGCAATGTATCGAGGCTGCCGAGCGCGGTGTCGCTATTAATCCCAATTATGTTGGTCTGCACGTGAGTCGGGCCGGATGTTACGCGGCACTTGGCCGCATCGAAGAGGCAAAGGCTGCAGCCGCCCAGATTCTTCGTACTAATCCCCGTTTCACATTGAAAGCCTTCGCATCCTATGCCCCTTTCAGTTCTCAGCGCGATCGAGAGCAGAGAGTGAACCTGCTACGCATAGCAGGAGTGCCGGAATGACCGGACCGGCTCATAACCGGACCTAACCGGCAGCATGTGGGACGGTCGTCATTGCGATCCAGAAGCGGGCTCTTGCCCCGTCAAGCGCACCGGCGGCACCGCGATCGTCAGGCCCTCAGGCGTGGCCTTCCGCCGGACACAGCCGCCTGTCGATCATGCTGCCAACGATCATCAGATCATCGTCCCTCAACACCGTCTCCGGACCCGCTTATTCGAGCGCGCTCGCCGTCGCCGCGAGCGGCCGAACCGCCGCCCGAAGCCGAAACCGGCCGGCCCAGGGGGACCCGTCGCGACCGCGGCAGCCGGGTCGCCCTAATCGGAGCCTTGCCGCTGGGCCAGCTTGGTCATGGCGCGCCGCACGGCCCGTCCGGCAGCGCGCGCCCTGTCTTCCTCGCCGGCGATCTGCTTGGCTTCCTTCACGACCGCGCTCGCGATCTTGGCAGCCCGTTCCCGCGCCCGGGGATCGGAGGCAAGTTTCTGAGCGGCGTAGCGGCCGATGTGACGCAGCAGGAAAGACATGGCCGGACCTTAGCCAATCGGGCCGTCCGCCGCCAGTCGGCAAAGCTCCTGGCCGGGCCTCCGGCGGCGGTGGCGAAGGCGCTCGCAGCGGCCGCGAACCCCGCCAACCGCGCGGGGCGAGATTGCGAAGGCCGGGTCGTCCCGAGCCGGCCCTCTGCGCCCTTCTCCCGACGCCGGGAGCCGGCCTCGCTTCCCATGGCACGAGCCTTCTAGGTTGAAAGACTGGCGCGGCCCATTGATCGAAATCAACACTTGCCTTTGGCCGGAGGTCTATAAGGCAAGGGCTGAAGATCAGACCGAACGGCCGGCTTAGAGCGGCGGGCCGTCAAGTGCGAGGCCCAGCTGGCGTGGCTGAACCGATCCGCGGATCGAAACCAGCGACGAGAGCATCTGCAAAATCGCATGGCGTGATCTGGAGAAGACAAATGAAGGCCGCTCTTGGACTTCCGATCACCGTCGCCCTATTTCTGCTGACCGCCGTTCAGACCGACGAAGCGAAGGCCGAAGGCTGCGGGCATTTTTTCGAGCACACTGGAATTTTCGACGGCGGCGGTCGCGGTATCACGGTCTGTGGAGAACAAGCGGCGCTGGGGTGGTTTAACGATCGGATTTCATCATATGTGATCGAACCGAATACCGATTGCGTCATCACAGAGCACGTCGACTTTGGCGGATCCTATGTGTACCTGCATGCCGACCAACAGGCGCGGTAAATGCCCGAGGGGTGGAACGACAAGGTAAGCTCCATCAAATGCGAGCATCAGGGCTTCTTCCAGTCGCCTTGGCCCAATCCGGATCGGGCGATCGTGTACGAGCACGCTCATTTCGCGGGCGCGGGATGGGAACTGCCAGCGCTGAGCGGAAAAGCGGATTGTCCCGGATGGGGGCTGCCCTCCGACTTTCGCGGCGAATACGGCTGGTGGAACGATCGCGCCTCCTCGATAAGGACCGGCGCCTACACGAACTGCAAGTTCTACAGCGACAACTTTTCGGGAGAAGAGCTTCGCGTTAACAAAGGTTCGTATATTCCGCGCCTGAGCGAACTCGGTTGGAACGATCGGATTAGCTCGGCGGAGTGCTCGACATCTGAATTTCGGTAAGAGGCGGCCAGGTCACGCGTTTCCTTTCTGCTCGACGAGAGAACAAAGTATGGGAAAGTGGTTGGCAGGCATTATCGGCGCCGTCATTACAGGCGTGCTCATTTTCTGGCTGACGGAAGGGCTGCAGTCGCCGGGACTTTCTCCCCCCGACCCTCAAAATGGAGCAAGTGGCCCACCCGTGGCTGGCGGCGCCATCTCGGTCCGCTGTTCGGCTCAACCCCATCTATTGCACCCCGGCGACCAGACCGACTTGGTCGTTCAGGCGATCTCCTCTCAAAACACGCCGATCTCTGATGCGAACGTCAGGGTAGAAGCTGGTGGAGGTACGTTCTTATCATCGAACAGCACGACGGTACTGGGACGCACCGACCAGGGCGGATCGTTTCGCACGACGTGGAGATCTCCCAGCGCCGCGTCAGCGGGCTACGTCATGGCGGTCACCGTCTCCAAACAAGGTCTCGCGACCGGCAAGGTCGAATGCCGAACGATAATACAGTAGTTGCGGATCTGGCTTGGACTCCGGGAGTTCGACTTAAGCCGAGCGAGCGCCATCGCCCCTCTGTCCTGCCTCCGCTCGCGAGTGATCCAGGATCGTCTGCGGGCGAAACCGAGCGACGCCCGAGCCAATTCGCCGTCGGCGCGCGAGCCGCGCCGTCAGCGACGCTTCGACCGCGCCGCCACCTCGCCCGCCAGGCCATCCGCACGGCCGGCGCGCACCTGATCTTCCTGCCCAAATACTCGCCCGATCTCAATTCGATCGAGCAGGTCTTCGCCAAGCTCAAGACGTTGCTGCGCAAGAAGGCCGCCCGAACCGCCGAAGCCATTCGCGACGCCATAGGCGACCTGCTCGACAGCTTCACACCCCAAGAATGCGCCGACTACCTCAAAAATGCAGGATCTGCCCCAAGCTAATGACAGGAGGCTCTCGATCCTCCTCTGGATGATGAGGGACGCCGTGCACTCCTGCGCACCGCTGTTGAATACCGGGACTACATGACTGCTTTAGAGGGGCAACTGGTTGAGATCTCCGCCCGGTCGTGAAGGAAGCCCCGCCAGACGAGGGGTTGGCAAGCGACGGGCCTGCGGATTGTCGTCCCGCGCCTAACTGAGGATCAGGTGTAAGATCCAGAGCAGCAAGACCACATAAAACAAGACCGCGGCAGTCCAGGCTACAGCGTCGTCGCTCCGATGCCACCACCGCAGCATGGCCCTCATGGCTTACCCCCTCGGTTGCTGAACCTATACTGTTAGACCTCAATTGTGTTTTCACTGGGGCTAATGTGGAAATAAGACCTTGGGAAGAATTACCGCAGCACCGTGTGGATCTGGGAATAACGGGCCGGAGAGCTGGCTTTTGACGACCGATTTCCGCCCGAAAGTCGCCGTTCTTTGTGGCGTCGGCGGATGACCGGACATGACCCATTGCGGTGATGAGGACAAAAGAAAGCCCCGCTCCTGAAGATGGCAGCGGGGGCTTCCTGTCTCTGGATCGACTAGCCTCGGGGCTCTGCGATCCGATGGCACTCTATCTGCGCAAATGAGACATGCAAGGTGTTTCTTCCTCGGCAACGATTTATGACACCGCCAGCGCCCAGCGAGCAATATCAGCCTATGCCCGGCCGCTCAGCTATCAATTTGGTTTTTGGATCGCAATGCGTTCAGCCATTAGGCAATGTTCTGTCTTGCTGATCTCAAATCGGAATGGTTGGCGGGTCGCGTCTCGGCCACTCTTCCACCATGGTTCGCGTTGATCATCTTTGATGCCCCACGCCTCGCGGTGCGAAAGTGCTACCCCGTCGCCTTGCAGGCCAATCGAATTTGATAGCGTTCGCCGCGCGATACTTCTCTAGCTCGGCTTTATTCACGATGCACACTGAGCCGCCGGGCTTGTAGCCGACATGCCAGGTGACGAGTCCGCTGTCCGTCGCTTGAGCCATCAGCTTTTCGTCAGCGCGGAACGTATGGCCCCCGAGGACAACTTTCTTGGCTACGGCAATTTTCATGCGCGTGTTTTCGAGAAACATGAACGACTCCTCTCGTTGAATGAACATAATGGGCTGGGCCGGTTAAGATTTCGAGGCCGCATCAAAGGCTCGAGTTCGTGATGGCCTCTGGAACGCTCCTCATTACGGTGGAATTGCTCGTTCAATCCCCCTCGCCGGCCACCTTATTGTCATTCGATCGAGTAGCCGTCCATCCGCCGCTTGGCCCGACGTTGGTTTGAAAGTTGCCCCTGGCCAGTAGGCTCATACTTTGCCAAGCCTGATTAATCTCCTTAGTTGTAACTTTCGGCCACCTCAAAGAGAGCAGTCCGATCAGCTCCCAATTGCTTCGATGATGATTCGCGGACAACCAGCGCGACAATTCATCGAGTTCAATGTCTGTCATCGAGTCGTCTCTCTTTCTCGAGGCCATTCAAACTGACTCACCGTGAGATTCCGTTACCACCAGTCGGAAAGACGAGCGCCGCTTGATCGGCTCGCTCTGGCGGTTCAGCTTTTCCCTGGCGATCTCGTTCATGCGCTGTATGGCCCTTTTGATCTCTTCCGCAGTGGCATCGGGCCATGTTCTCGTGATCGCATCCAAGATCTCCGACAGCGGACGATCGTGATTGAACGTCAACCAGCTCGCCAATTGCTCGATTTCAACGTCTGTCATGGAGTCCACTGATCTTCTCACAGGAGCAGCTCACAGAGACTTTCCGCCTTGACTCGACCGCTACCAGGCTTGGTCGCGGCGGTCCCGAGCGCCACTGCATCGCTGCGGTTTGGCGAGCGGCACAGTTGGGAGACCACGCTCGCGAGCGGCGCTGGCCAAATCGGGGGCTTGCGGCTTGAATGTCACGGTCTTGAACGTTGGCGGCGTAGGATCCGCCGAGACAGTCGTCAGCGGCGAGAAGCGAAGCTTAAGTCGGCCGATGTGATCCGGCTCCGGGATGGTCCGGCTCCAGGATGGTCCGGCTCCAGGATGGTCCGGGCGTAGGTTGGTAAGGCTCAGCCCCGTTTCCGCCGCTCGAGATTGGAGGCAACCGCTTATGCGTCCGTTAGATCCTTCAGGGCCTCGGCGCAAGCATCCGCTAGATCTTTGTTGAACACCTCTTCGCCAGGCATCGTCGCCCAGCCCGCTTTTTCAACGAAGGACCTGCGGTCCCACTTCGAGGTGACTTGGCCAAGCTCGACGAGCAAAGGACCTGTGGCGGCATCGGTTTGCGCCCGTGCGACACAAACGGGGACGAGCGCCTTCACCACGGCAGCCTCCGCACGTTGCATCGCCATAGCCTCGGCCGAATTGCCAGTTACCCATCCCAACTGTGAAAAGCCGACGATTGCCAAGGCGATGGCCCCGAGGCACGCGCCGAAAAATCCGGGTTTGAACCATTGTGGCATGACTACTTCCTCGTTTCGTGAATTGGGAAAATCCCTATTCTCCTGTATGGAAAAAATTCCGCGTGCTTAACACTGGTTTTATTTAATTCGCGGAATCAAGTCTTATAATAACACATTAATATTTGTGTGTCAGAAAATATTATTCAGGTCATTATTTCTCATTTATTCAAAGCCTTAAGCCTACATCCCGTAATCCAAGCGCCATGGGCACGCTTGTGCGACGGCCGACCGAAGACCCGTCTGAGTCGACCCGAGATAGCCGGCAGCGCGGTTCAACGCTTGTGTTGTGTCGACCGGTTGAGCTCACGACTAGTTTCTGCCGTTCACGCGGGCCTGTCAGCACGTCCGCTTTGACGGCTCATCAGGCGGCGCCCTGTCCTCGCCCGCCATCTCGACTGCTGTCACGCCCGCCAGAGTGAGCGTGCCGTCGGCGGCGACCCGCGCCCGCGCGCCGGTCACGAGGCAAGCGAACGCCGCCGCGTCGGACAGGGCGATCACCGGCAGGTCGACGCCGTAGAGGGCTGAGGCGACCATCGCCCCGACCGCGACGTTGACGTCCGGCTTGACCAACACGACGGCGGCCGGCGCCGTGCCGCGGCGTACCGCCTCGGCGATGCCGCCCGGCGTCGCGGCCGAACCTCGGGTCTCCGCCACCGCCAAGACCCGGCCGCTCGCGCACAGCCCGACCTGCGGATGATGGGTGTCGATGATGCGGCCGCTCGCGGCGTCGAACCCGCCCCAGAAGCTCAAGGGTTCGTCCAGCACCAAGACCTCGCCGTGGCCGGTCCCGCCGTGCAGGACCTGCCCGTGCAGAACGCGCCCAGGCGATTTGTTGCCGGTCATGGGCCAGTCATGGGGCGCCGGCGCGCCACAGGCCGGGGTCGCGCCAGACCTCGCCCCGCACCGCCGACTCGACGCACTCCTCCAGGCTGGCGAAGACCACCTCGACGCCCAGCATGCCCGGCGCGTAGTAGGCCCATTTGGCCGAGTTGGTCAGCGCCCGCCCGCGGCAGCCGGCGACGGCCGGCGAGAAATAGGTGCAGGTGTCCACGATCACGCGCACCCCGGCCCGCGCCAGGGCCGCGATCCAGCCGCGCTCGGCCGCCTCGGCCCTGACGTGGCGGCTGGTGGTGACGTAGCAGCGCACCCCCCGGCGCACCCGCCGGCCGTCGATCAGCGCAAGCAAGGCGGCGAACTCCGAGAGCGAGAAATGCGGCGTGCCCAAAGCGATGAAATCGACCGGACCGGCGGCCGCCGTCGACAAAGAGTCCCTGGCCGTCAGCAGCCGCTCCATGGTGACGGGGATCGTCGCGCCGGGCGCCCGCCCCCGGAAGGCAGCCTCTAAGCTGGGTGCCTCGGGTGTCACGCCGACGGCATGAAACATCGTCGCCCCGCCCGAGGCGCCGATGGCCGCCGACATGGCCCTGAGCCGGTCGGGGCTCGTCTCCGCCGGCAGTCCCTCGATCACCGGCACCCGCGAGCCGGCCTCGCGACCGACCAGGTGACCGAGGACCGGAAAGAAGACGTCCCGGTCGAGAAGCCTCTGGGGCAGGCCCGCCAGGTCGAAGAGCACGTCGCCGCGCCGGTTCTCGTCGGCGTGCAGGCCGCACAGCGGAACCCGGCCCGTCATGGCGGCGCAGACATCCAAAAAATCGCCGTACTTGTTGGTGCGCGCCCCGACGACGGAGTTGTAGTAGATGACCGCGTTGGACTCGGACTCGACGATGTGGTCGCCCAAGGCCGGCTGGTCCGGCAGGTGGTAGGGCGCGCAGGTCCAAACGGCTTGGCAGCCGAGCTCCACGTAGAGGGCCATGAGCTGGCGCGCGCCGGCGACCAGCTCGGGATGGCGCTCGGCCGGCCGGACGTCGGGATCCGCCAGGCTGACCGGGCAGGCGTTGGTCCAGGTCGGGATGCCGACGCGGGCGCCGTGATCGGCCAGATAGCGGGCGAAATCGATGTGGGCTTGTCCGTTATAGAAGCAGGCGTCGATGTGCGCGCGGCCGACGTCGATGAGCCGCGCGGCGCCGGCGATCTCCCCGACGCGCACCACGGTTCGCATCGCCATCTGAAGGGCCGGACCCTGCCGGCCCGATAGCAGCTCGCGGTCGCGCGGGGAAAGGTCCATGGACGCCTGGCTCGCTCGCCTCGGGGCTCGAACGCCGTCGCGGGGACCACATTACCACAGCCGCGAAGGCTTGAGCGCCCGTCGCGCCGGCTGCGCCGACCGATCCGTCCGCCCGCCTCGTCGGGCGCCGCCGCCCCGGCCGGGAGACGGCGGCGCGTCGGAGGCTAGGCGAACCACCAGCGCTCGATGCACTTCAGTCCGTCAAGCGGCCACACGGTGGAGATCTGTTCGGGGTGCTGCACCTTGTCCCGCAAGCCGGCGACGTGGTTGCCGTACATCGGGATGACCGAGCCGCCGTCGTCCTGCACCAGGCTTTGCATCTCGTAGTACATCTCCCGGCGCTTGGTCTCGTCGAGCTCGCCCCTCGCCCGCAGCAGCAACTCGTTGAAGCGCTCGTTGTCCCAGAAGGTCTCGTTCCAGGGCGCCCCGGCCGCGTAGGTGACCGAGAACAGCCAATCCTCGGTCGGCCGGCCGTTGTGGTACGACGCCACGAAGGGATGCCTCATCCAAACCTCCGACCAGTAACCATCGACCGGCTGGCGCTTGATGTTGATCTTGATCCCGGCCTTCTTGGCGTCGGCCGCGTAGAGCGACGCCGCATCGACCGCGCCGGGGTAGAGACCGTCGGAGGTGTTGAGATCGACCTCGAGCGAACTCAGACCGGCCTTGCGCAGGAGCGACTTGGCCCTGTCCGGGTCGTACTCTCGCGGCGGAAGTTCGGCGAAATAGCGGTTGGCGGGCGAAACCGGATTGTCGTTGCCCAGGGTGCCGTGACCGCGGAGCACCCTGGCCAGCAGCACCTCTCGATTGAGGGCATACTTGAAGGCCAATCGGACGTTGTTGTCGTTGAACGGCGCCGAACGCGTGTCCATTCCGAAGATGTAGTGGAAGGTCCCCGTCACTTCCTCGATCCGGATGCCGTC
>JAWWCG010000069.1:0-10700 GCA_033720555.1 Kiloniellales bacterium
CCCGGCCTGCCTCCTCGTCGGCTCGAAGGTGGACCGGCGCACGGCGGTGGGCCGCGGCATCGAGATCGCTCTCAAGGAGTTCAAGGAGCCGGTGGGCCCGAGCGTCTGCCAGCGCACCGCCTTCGTCAGCGCCGCCGTGCGCGGCCGCTGGGTCGGCGCCTACGCCGACGAAGGCCCGGCCCGCGAGGAGATCGCCGCCCTCGCCAGCCGGGTGAAGCGCGCGGCGCGTTAGCCCGGAGCGGCGGCGCGCCGTCCGTTCGCCCACCCTGAAACACTTGAAACACGGAACGCGGCGCCGCGATATCCGCGTGAAACCTGCGCGTCGTATTGGTCCGGGCGCGGCGGGGCCGGTGCCGTCTTGCGGCCGCCGGCCGCGCGCCGCGCGCCATCGACGCGACCTGGCGAAAGGACCGGACCATGACGAGCGCCGCCCAACTCACCGTCCAACTCACCGCCCAACTCGGGGCCTCGGCCGAGGCACCCCCCCGGGCCCACGCCGTCGACCCGGAGACCGTCCGGCCGGCGCGGCGCGCGGACTGCGCCGACATCGCCCGCCTGTTCCTGATCGCCTCCGACGGGCTGGCCGCCTACATCTGGCGCCAGGTCGGGCCGCCGGGCGCGGCGCCGCTCGAGGTCGGCCGGCGGCGCTATGCCCGTGAGGGCGTCGCCTTCTCCTACCGGAACTGCCTGGTCGCGGAACGCGACGGCGAAGTCGCCGCCATGCTGCACAGTTTCCCCATGGCGCCGCGCGAGGAGGGCGACCACAGCGCCGCCAAAAGCGACGAGACCGATCAAACCGAAGATCCGGTGCTCGCGCCCTATGCCGCGCTCGAGGACCCGGGTAGCCTCTACGTCGCCGGCCTGGCCGTCTATCCCGAGCATCGCGGGCGCGGCCTCGGCCGTCGCCTCATGGCCGAGGCGCGGGCCCGGGCCGAGACGCTCGGCCTGCCGCGACTCAGCCTGATCTGCTTCGAGCGGAACCAGCGGGCGCTGACCCTCTACCGCCGACTCGGCTTCGTCGAGGTGGACCGCCGCCCGATCGTGCCGCATCCGAGCCTCGAGGTCCGCGACGGCGACGCGCTGCTGCTGGTGCGCGGCCTCGACTGACCTCGATCTCGCGCGGCACCGCCGGCGGCGGGGCAACACCTGCGCCGCCGCTTGTGGCACACTCCCGCCGTCTCGACAGCAACCGACGGGAGACGTGGTATGGCTCGTATCCTCACCGCCTTCGCGGCGGCCGCCTTTGCGCTGTTCGCCGCGGCGTCGATCGCCCGCGCCGACCTGCAGTCCGGCATCGACGCCTATTTCGACGGCGACTACGCGACGGCGCTGGAGAACCTCAAGCCCGCCGCCGAAGCCGACGACGTCATTGCCCAGTTCTTCCTGGGCGAGATGTATCTCCACGGCAAGGGCGTCGATCAGGACTTCGTCGAGGCCGCGGGCTGGTACGAGCGCGCGGCGATGAACGGCCATCCCGAGGCCCAGGCGGCCATCGGCAGCCTGGAGATGCTGGGCCTCGGCGTGCCGCAGCACCGCACCAGCGGCTATTTCTGGCTGGTCGCCTCGGTGGTCTGGGTGAACAGCGATCTGCGTCCCGCCGCCATGTCGGCGCTCGGCCAGGTCGCGGCGCAGCTCGGCCCGGACCAGAAGCGCGCCATCGCCGCCGCCGCCGTGCCGCAGTGGCAGGGCAGCCCATAGCCGGCGCCCGCCAGCCGTCCGGGGTTGCCGGCGCCCAGGGTCACGTCTTGGCGCCGGGGTCAGGCCTTGCCCGACTCGACGGGCGTTGGCTAGCTTCGATGTCCTGCACGGGACCGGCCCACACAGAGAGGCGTGAGCCTTCAGCCATGGCTAGACCTCAGCGCATCGAGTTCGCTGGCGCGCTCTATCACGTCGGCGCCAAGGGGCAGGGCGGCGACCGCCTGTTTCGCGACGCCGCGGATGCCGAGCGGTTTCTCGCGATCCTGGCCCAGGTGTGCCGCCGCTACGACTGGGCGGTGATGGCCTATTGCCTCCTGCCCGACCGCTTCGAGCTGGTGACCGAGACCCGGCGGGCCACTCTGTCGGAAGGCATGCGGCGGCTCGCCGGCCTGTACGGCCAGGCCTTCAACCGGCGCCACGGCCGCCGCGGGCCGGTGTTCCAAGGCCGCTTCAAGGCGGTGCTGGTGGACGGCGACCTCTATCTCGCCGAGGTCTGCCGGGAGACCCTGCGCGCGCCGGTCGAGGCCGGCCTGGCGGCCGAGGCGCGCGACTGGCGCTGGAGCAGCCTTCGGGCGATGGCCAGGGGCCGCGCGCCGGACTGGCTGGCCTGCGGGCCGCTGCTGCGCCTGTTCTCCGACGACCCCGCGACGGCGGCGGCCAAGGTCGCGGGCTTCGTCGAGAATTTCCTCTCCGCCAGCGATCCCTGGTCGGACCGGCGGGCGCAGATCTTCCTCGGCTCGGAGGGCTTCGTCGAGCGGGCGCAGCGCCGCGCCGAGGACGCGGCGCGGGACCCGGCGGCCGAGGCGCCGCACTCCCTCGCGTGGTTCGCGGCGCAGTATCCCGACCCCCACGAGGCCATGGCCCGGGCGCACCTGGAGGGCGGCCACAGCCAGCCCAAGGTGGCCGCCCACTTCGGCGTCCACTACAGCACCGTGAGCCGCGCGGCCGCCCGCTGGGCGGGCGACCTCGCCGCCGCCGCTTGAGCGCGGTCGCCCGCGACGCCAGCCCTCTCCAGGCGTCCGCCGCGGCCCGCTTTGCGCGTGTTGTTTGCCCGGCGCGAAGCGCTTAGGCTCCGCGGACAAAACGTCTCGCGCTTTGGGGGCCATGACAGCCACCAGCTATTTCGCCGAACGCGCCCTCCTGCCGACGGGCTGGGCCAGAAACGTCCGCTTCGAGGTCGACGCCGAGGGAACCCTGACCGGGGTTCAGCCCGATGCCGCCGCGGACGGCGCGACGGCGCTGGCCGGCCCGGCGATCCCCGGCATGCCGAACCTGCACAGCCACGCCTTCCAGCGGGCCATGGCGGGGCTCGCCGAGCGCGCGCGGATCGGCGAGAGCGACGCGGGCGAGGACAGCTTTTGGACCTGGCGCGAGGTCATGTACCGCTTCGTGCGGCGCCTGGCGCCCGAACAGGTCGAGGCGATCGCCGCCCAGCTCTACGTCGAGATGCTCGAGGCCGGCTATACCGCGGTCGGCGAGTTCCACTACCTGCACCACGACCCCGAGGGCGCGCCCTACGACGATCCCGCCGAGCTGTCGCGCCGCGTGATCGCGGCGGCGCGGACGTCCGGCATCGGCCTCACCCATCTGCCGGTGCTCTATCGCTACGGCGGCTTCGGCGCCAAGCCCGCCGGCGACGGCCAGCGCCGCTTCCTCAACACGCCCGAGCGCTACCTTGAGCTTTGGTCGCTGCTCCACCGCGACTTGCGGGCGGATCCCCAGTTCCGTCTCGGCGTCGCGCCCCATTCCCTACGCGCGGTGACGGCCGAGGACCTGCGCGCGGTGCTCGACGGCATCGCGGCCCTGGACGGCGAGGCGCCGATCCACATCCACGTCGCCGAGCAGCAGGTCGAGGTGCGCGACTGCATCGAGTGGAGCGGGCTCAGGCCGGTCGAATGGCTGCTGACCCACGAGGAGCCGGGGCCGCGCTGGTGCCTGGTGCACGCCACCCACATGACCGACGAGGAAGCGGCCGCCCTGGCGCGCACCGGCGCCGTGGCGGGGCTCTGCCCGACGACCGAGGCGAACCTGGGCGACGGCCTGTTCCCGGCCGGCACCTATCTTGAGGCCGGCGGTCGCATCGGCATCGGCTCCGACAGCCACATCTCGGTGAGCCCGGTCGAGGAGCTGCGTTGGCTGGAGTACGGCCAGCGCCTCAGCTTCAAGCGCCGCAACCTTCTGGCGGACGCGGCGGATTCGCCCTCGGTCGGTGCCCGGCTTTACAAGGCGGCGCTCTCCGGCGGGGCGCGGGCGCTCGGCCGGCCGATCGGGGCTCTGGCGCCCGGGTGCCGCGCCGACCTGGTGGTGCTCGACGCCGAGCTGCCGTGCTTGCTGGGCAAGAGCGACGACGTGCTGCTCGACGCCGTGGTGTTCGCCGGCAACCGCAATCCCGTGCGCGACGTCATGGTGGGCGGCCGCTGGCTGGTCGAGGGCGGGCGCCACGTCAAGGGGAGGGAGGTCCTGGCCGGCTACCGGTCGGCGCTCGCCGCGCTCGCGCCGTGAGCGACCGCCCGGAGATCTCCTTCACCTATCTGAGCGGCCCCGACATCGCCGCGCTCGAGATGGGCGACGACGAGATCCTCGACGCCGTCGAGGCCGGGCTGCGCGCCCAGGGCGAGGGCCGGACGGTGATCGAGCCGCGGGTGCATCTCGAGCCCGACCCGGCGTTCCGCGGCCACTTCAACGTGCTGCGCGGCTACGTGGCGCCGCTCGGCTACGCCGGGGTGAAGATCGTCGGCGACTACATCGACAATTATCAAAGAGGCCTGCCCTCGGAGATGGCCCTGCTGAGCCTGTTCGATCCGACGACCGGCATGCCGCTGGCGCTGCTCGACGCGACCGCGATCACCGAGATGCGCACCGGCGCCGTCACCGCGCTCGGCGCCAAGTATCTGGCGCGGCGGGACAGCCGGATCCTCGGCCACGTCGGCGCGCGCGGCACGGCCTATTGGAACGTGCGGCTGCTCGACCGCCTGTTCGGCCTCGAGGAGATCCGCGTCCATTCCCGGCGGCCGGAGAGCCGGCAGGCCTTCGCCCGGCGCCTGAGCGACGACCTCGGCAAGGAGGTGCGCGCCGTGGATAGCTGGGAGGCCTGCCTGGCGGGCGCCGACATTCAGGTCGAGGCCAGCCGCCTGGCGCAGCCGGAGCCGCTGTTCGAGACCGCCTGGGTCGGCCGCGGCGCGCTGGTGGTGCCCTACGGCACGCAGTCCGCCGTCGCGCTCGACCTGACCGACGTGATGGACAAGGTCGTGGTCGACGACTGGGGCCAGTGCCGCGCGGGCCGGCTCGGGGCCTTGCGCCGCCACGTGGAGACCGGCCGGCTGAGCGAGGCCAGCCTTTACGGCGAGCTGTGCGAGATCGTCGCCGGGCTGAAGCCCGGGCGCGAACGCGACGACGAGACGATTTTGTTCTGGCACCGCGGGCTATCGCTCTGCGACATCGCGCTGGGGGCGGCCATGCTGGCGAAGGCCGAGCGCCTCGGCGTCGGCCAGCGGCTGCGCTACGCCTGATCGGGCAGCTTCTTTCTGACCCGCCGGTCGAAGCGTTCGACGTCGACGACGAGGCGATGGTGCGCGCCTTCGCCGATCAACTCGACGTCGTCGTGGGCCTCGACCCGGAACACGATCCGGTTGCCCCTGACCTCGGTGACCTCGGCCGTGGCCCGCACCCTGTGGCCGACCGGCGTGGCCGCGACGTGGCTGACGTCGATCTTGGTTCCGAGGCTTTGATGGCCGGCGGGCAGCAAGTGCTCGGCGGCGTCCAGCGCGGCGGATTCCATGAGATTGATCATGACCGGCGTCGCCAGGACGTGGACCCGCCCGCTGCCGATCCGCGGCGCGGTGTGCTCTTCGCCGACCCGCAGCTCCGCGTGTCCGACCAAGCCCGGCTTCACCGTCGTCTCGATCTCTCCGCCCTCCGTCCTCGCGCGCCCGCCAAGCCTTAGCACGGCGCCGTGCGGACCCGCCACCTCCGCGATTGGCGCCCCGGGGGCAGGCGTCTGGGGGGCAGGCGCCGCCGGGCCTTCGGCCTTGCCAGACTCCGAGGAATGTTGTCTAGAGAGGGCTCGCCGTCGCGACCGGTCCGCCGATGCGCGTCTCGGTTCGCACGGCAGGCCGGCAGAGGGGTCCCCGCCGTGATCTTCGTACTCCCGAACTTGCTCGACGCGAGCGCGGTGGAGCGGGTCGCCTCGTTGCTGCGCGGCGCGAACTTCGTCGAGGGCACCCGCACGGCCGGCCGCGCCGTCGCCGCCGTCAAGAAGAACACCGAGATCAAGTTCGATAGCGAGGCGCACGCCACCTGCACGGACATCGTCAAGGAGGCCCTGCGCGCCAGCAACGACTTCCGGGTCGTCGCCCAGCCGAACCGGATCGGGCGGGTCCTGTTCAGCCGCTACACCGAGGGCATGGAATACGGCGACCACTCGGACAACGCCCTGATGCGCGAGGGCGGCCTGCGCACCGACGTGGCCATGACCTTGTTCATCAGCGACCCCGCCGACTACGAGGGCGGCGAGCTGGTCCTCAACACCGATATCCGCCCGGAGCCCTACAAGCTGCCGGCTGGGCACGCCGTCGTCTATCCGGCCATGGTGCTGCACCGGGTGAACCAGGTGACGCGCGGCGAACGGCTGGTCGGCTTCACCTGGATTCAGAGCCACGTGCGCGATCCCCAGCGCCGCCAGGTCCTGGTCGTGCTCGCCGTGGCGCTCAGCCTCATCATCGACTCCAGCCCCGCCGGCCAAGGCTACGCGCACCCGCAATACCTGCGCCTGGACAAGGTCTACAACAACCTGCTGCGGATGTGGGCCGAGGTGTGAGATCTCGGCGGGCGCGGGCGTCGAGACGCGGCCCGCGCGCAAACGCCTTGACAGACGACGGGTGGAAGCTCTCTAGGTAGCCTGGCGATCATGGCAAGGGAGTCGGCCGGCATGGCGCGCTCAACCTCCCGCCGCCGCGGCGGGTCACGGGCCGAACGGGGCCAAAGGGCCGGCGGCTTCGCCCAGTTGGCTTGGCGGCAGCCCAAGAACCCCTTGCCGCCGATCGAGCTGCTGCAGCCGGATCAGATCGAGGCGATCCACGACACCTCCCTGCGCATCCTGGAGGAAGTCGGCATGGACTTCCTCCACCCCGAGGCCCTGGACCTCCTGCGCCGGGCCGGCGCCGACGTCGAGGCCGGCGGCGAGCGGGTGCGCTTCGAGCGCGGCCTGATCGAAGAGGCCATGGCCCAGGCGCCGTGCGAGCTGCGGCTTCACGCCCGCAACCCGGTGCGTCATCTGGAGATCGGTGGCAACAACATCACGTTCGGGACGGTGGCGAGCCCGCCCAACGTGTCGGACCTGGCCGGCGGCCGCCGGGTCGGCAACTACGCGGACTATTGCGATCTCCTGCGCCTCGCCCAGTCGCTCAACATCGTCCACTTCTTCTCCGGCTATCCGGTGGAGCCGGTCGACCTGCCGCCGGAGACGCGCCATCTCGACTGCCTGGCGGCCTTCGTCACCTTGAGCGACAAGGCCTTTCACGCCTATTCCCTGGGGCGCGCGCGGATCCTCGACGCGCTCGAGATCGTGCGCATCGCCCGCGGCATCGACCACGAGACCCTGCGCCGCGAGCCCAGTCTGTTCACCATCGTCAACACCTCCTCGCCGCTGCGCCTCGACGGCCCGATGATCGAGGGCGTGATCGAGATGGCGCGGCACAATCAACTGGTCGTCATCACGCCCTTCACGCTGTCGGGCGCGATGGCGCCGGCGACGCTGGCCGGCGCTTTGGCCCAGCAGAACGCCGAGGCGCTGGCCGGCATGACCCTGGCGCAGCTCGCCAACCCGGGGGCGCCGGTGGCCTACGGCGGGTTCACCTCCAACGTCGACATGAAGACCGGCGCGCCCGCCTTCGGCACGCCGGAATACACCCGCGCGGCGCTGATCGGCGCCCAGCTCGCCCGCCGCTACCGCGTGCCCTACCGCTCGTCCAACGCCAATGCCGCCAACCTGGTGGACGCCCAGGCGGCCTACGAGTCCGAGATGTCGCTGTGGGGCGCGGTGATGGGCCACGCCAACATCGTCCTGCACGCCGCCGGCTGGCTCGAGGGCGGGCTCTGCGCCTCCTTCGAGAAGATGATCGTGGATGCCGAGCTGCTGCAGATGCTGGCGGAGTTCCTGCGGCCGGTCGAGGTGAACGCCGACACGCTCGCCCTCGACGCGGTGCGCGAGGTCGGGCCGGGCGGGCACTTCTTCGGCGCCGCCCATACGCTCGCCCGCTACGAGACCGCGTTCTACAACCCGATACTGAGCGACTGGCGCAATTTCGAGACCTGGCAGGAAGACGGCGCGCGCTCCGCCACCGAACGGGCGCACCGTATCTATAAGGACATCCTGGCCCAGTTCGAGCCGCCGCCCCTGGACGCGGCGATCGCCGAGGAGCTGGCGGACTTCGTCGCCCGCCGCAAGCAGGAAGGCGGCGTGGTCGCGGCGTGATCGCGGCGTGATCGCGGCGTGAGGGCGGGGGCCGCCGGTGGGGGGCGGCTCACAAGTTGGCGGGATGCAGCACCGGTTCCTTGGGGCGCAGCAGGTGGCGCCGGGCGATCTCCAGGTAGCCGCCGTAGCGATAGCCGCCGTTGGCGGCCAAGAGTTCGTCCCGGCGCGCCCGGTAGAGGGCGGGCAGGCGGTACCACGAGACGCCGGGATGGGCGTGATGCAGGGCGTGCAGATTGTTGTTGAGGAACAGCAGCGACATGACCGGGCCGGCCTCGATCAGCACGCTGCGGTGATCCACCTCCGGGCGCGCCTGGTGCTCCAGGAAGGAGCGGACCAGGGTCAGGGCGAGGCCGGGGTAGGCGTAGAGCAGGAGGTATTCGCCGAACGGCATCCCGCACACGCCGAGCACCCAGGCCAGCACCAGCGCGCAGCCGGCCAGGTGCAGCCCGATGGGCCCGAGGCCGCTGCGGTCGCCGCGGCCGAGCCGGGCGATCTCGTCGCGCCAAAAGCGCCAGACCATGACCGGCGGCCCGAGCGTCAGCCGCCCGAGGAGGGAGTTGTTGGCGAGCTGGAAGCCGCGGCGCCAAGACCCCATGGCGGCCCAGGCCTCCGGCGTCACGTACATCGACTCCGGATCCTCGCGGGGGTCGGTCAGCATCTCGTTGCGGTGGTGCACCAAATGCTTCGTCCGATAGCTTCGGAACGGCATCCAGAGCCATAGGCTGGGAAACACCAGCGCCTCGTTCAGCCACGCCCAGGGGGTGGGGTGACCGTGCACCGCCTCGTGCTGCAGCGAGCCGTGCAGGCACACCAGATAGGCCCCGGCCGGCAGGATGACCCACCAGGGCAGGGCGGCGTGCCACCAGGTCAGCGCCCCGAACGCCAGGTAAAGCGCCGCGGCGAGCGCGAGCGTCGGCCACTCGATCCCATAGCCCGCCGCCGTCACGCGGCGCTCGCTGCGTTGCAAGCTCGCCAGCATTTTTCCGCCCCACCCGCGGCCCGATAAAGGGCAGCTAGGTCAATGAATTGAATGAACTGACACTGATTGTGCGGGTATTACGAGGCGGCGAACAAGGAGGGACTGCGCACAATTTGTCGCACAACGTAATCAAACATTAATATTGTTGATAAAATACATCAAATGGCTTATTTACACATCACTTCAGGAGAGAGTCGAGCATGGACAGGCGGGAGATCGTCGAGGTTTTTCGCGAGCGCCTGGGCGAGGTCATCCGCCGGACCAGCCGCAGCCGCTCCGCGTTCGCCAACGAGATCGGCCTCGACCGGTCGACGCTGTCGCAGCTCTTGAGCAGCGAGCATGCCCGGCTGCCGCGGGCCGAGACCATCGCCGCCATCGCCCGGCGCGCCCAGGTCAGCGTCGACTGGCTGCTCGGCCTCAGCCAGGAGGGCCAGCTCGGCGCCGACATGCTGTCCCAGGCCCTCGACTTGGAGATCGAGCCGGGCAGCGGCTCGCCGGCGGACGAGCGGCTCAAGCGCTGGCACGCCGAGGCGGCGGGCTACAAGATCCGCTACGTCCCGAGCACCCTGCCGGACCTGCTCAAGACCGAGGCCGTGATCCGCTATGAGTTTCAGCTCCAGGACACGCGCCTGCCCCGGGTGCGGCTGGAGGAGGCCGAGCGTCGCCTCGCCTACAGTCGCCGGCCCGAGACCGACATGGAGGTTTGCAGTTCGGTGCAGTCGCTCGCCGGCTTCGCGCGCGGCGAGGGCATCTGGTCCGGCTTGCCGGCCGCCGACCGGCGCGATCAGATCGAGCGCATGATCCAGACCCTGGACGAGCTCTATCCGACGCTGCGGTGGTTTCTGTTCGACGGCCTCAAGTCCTATTGCGTGCCTATGACCGTCTTCGGTCCCTTGCGCGCGGCGGTCTATATCGGCGACATGTACCTGGTGCTGAACTCGACCGAACACATTCGCGAGCTGACCTCCCGCTTCGACAATCTGATCCGCGCCGCGGTGGTGCAGCCGCCCGAAGTGGTGGTCAGGCTCGAGGCGCTGCGGCGGGAACTGTAACGGGGCACTGTAATGGGGCGCTGTAACGGGGCGCTGTAACGGGGCGGGCGGCGATTTTCTGGTAGGGTCGGGCGCCGCGGATCACGGTGTTTAGGGATCACGGCGCTTAGGGATCACGGCGCTTGTTGAGGGAGGAGATGACATGAGCGACCAAGCCCCCCGCGCGCGCGGGCGCTGCCTCTGCGGCGGCGTCAGCTTCGAGGTGCGCGGCCCCTTGCGCGACGTCATGGTGTGCCACTGCGGCCAGTGCCGGCGCACCCACGGCCATGTCGGCGCCTATACCTCGGCGGCGCGCGATCAGGTCGAGTTGCGGGCGGACGCCACGCTGAGCTGGTATCAATCGTCCGACACGGCGCGGCGCGGCTTCTGCCGGGCGTGCGGCGCCAGCCTGTTCTGGGAGCCCCTCGGCGAGGGCCGCCTGGCGATCTCGGCGGGCGCTCTCGACGCGCCGACCGGGCTGAAGACGGTCCGGCACGTCTTCGTCGACGACGCCGGCGAC
>JAWWCG010000070.1:0-10680 GCA_033720555.1 Kiloniellales bacterium
CCTCATTTCCTGGCGGGCGTCAGGCGGTCCAGGCGCAGCCGGTGGCGGGCGTCGGTCAGCCGGCGGGCGCCCGCCAGCACCGCCGCGGTCGCGCCGAGGCCGGTGCCGCCGGCGATCAGGAACATGACCAGGATCTGATACTTGACCGCCTCGACCGGCGAGGCGCCGGCGAGGATCTGGCCGGTCATCATGCCCGGCAAGGCGACCAGCCCGGTCGCCGCCATGGCGTTGACGATCGGCATCAGCGCGGTGCGCAGCGCCGCCCGGTTGACCGGCAGCAGCGCTTCGTGCCGGCTCGCGCCCAGCGCCAGGCGCGCCTCGACCGCGGCGCGCTCGCGGGTGAGCCCCGTCGTCAGCGTGTGCAGCCCCAGCGCGATGCCGGTCATGGTGTTGCCGAGCACCATGCCGAGCAGGGGCAGCGAGAAGCGCGGGTGGTACCAGGGCTCGGCGTTCACCTGGACGGTGAGCGCGAACAGGGTGACCAGGCTCGCCGCGATCAGCATGCAGCCGGTACCGAGCCCATAGGCCCACCATCCCTTGAGGCGGCGCTCCTGGCGGGCCAGGATCTCGCGGCCGGCGAACAGCAGCATGGCGAGCGCGGCGAGACCGGTCCACCAGGGCGACACCGAGGAGAACAGGGCCTCCAGGACCAGGCCGATCAGCAGGAGCTGGATCACCATGCGCACCGTGGCGATCGCGAGCTGGCGGGTCAGGCCGAGCTGCAGGGCGATCGACAGGCCGCCGTTGATCACCACCAGCACGGCCGCCAGGGCGAGGTCGAAATCGTTGAGGGCGATGTAGGTCACGGCGCGGCCTCGAGCAGCCGGCCGTTCTCGATCGCGAGCCGGCGCCCGGCGACGCGCCCGGCCTGGGCCCGGTCGTGGGTGACCCAGATCACCGAGACGCCGTCCTGCTGGCGCTCGCGGACCAGCGTCTCGACCCGTGCCGCCGCGTCGGGGTCGAGGCCGGAGGTCGGCTCGTCGAGCAGCAGCACCCGCGGCGCCATGAGCAGCGAGCGGACGAGCGCCAGGCGCTGCTTCTCGCCGGTGGAGAGCCGCGCAACCTGCCACCCGCCGCAGTCCGCCGGCAGGCCGAGCGCCTCGATCAGCGGCCGCGCGGCCGCCCAGTCCTCGAAGTGCTCCGCCACGGTGTCCGCCCACCAGCCGGCCTCGGCCGCCAGATAGGCGACCCGGCGGCGCCAGGCCGGCGCCGGCATGGCCTCGCGGGCTTCGCCGTCGAGCGTCACTTGGCCCTCGTTGGGGTCGAGGTCGGCGATCGCGCGCAGCAGCAGCGACTTGCCGGCGCCCGAGGGTCCCTGCAAGGCGAGGCACTCGCCGGACTCCACGCTGAAGGACAGCGGGCCCAGGCCCAGGCGGCTAAGATCGGTGACGCACAGCATCGGCGGCGGCCTGCCGGTCGAGGAGGCGCGAGGGACTACCGCTGCGGCTTGAGCAGCGCCTTCACCTCGCTCGCGAGCGCCAAGCGGCCCTTTTCCATGTAGGCCTCGTGGTTGCGCTCGATTTCCTCGCGAACATAGCGATAGTTGACCATCAGCCCAAGGGACTCCCTGAGGCCGTTGGCGGAGGCGTTCGCCAGCCAGTTGACCCGCTCCAGGCGGGCGCCGTTCTTGAAGTGGAACCGGGCCACCGGATCGATCGGCCGGCCGTCGGGCCGGGTGGTCTCCAGGTAGCGCGCGCAAAGCCGCGTGAGGGGCGCCTTGAGACGCTCCGCCAGCGCCTGGTCGGCGCGCCACTCCGGCCGCTCGACCAGGGCCGACAGGGCCTCGCGCAGGTCGTCGCGGCCGGCCCAGCGGCACAGCGCCGCGCGGTCGTCCTCGCCGAACGCGGGCGCCAGGCGCTCGGCCTCGGCGGCGCTCAGCCAGCGTGCGAACCCCGGCACTGGCGACAAGGTGGCGAAGGTCTTGAGCTGCGGCAGCTCGCGGCTCAGCAGGTCGACCACCCGCTTGATCAGATAGTCGCCGAAGCTGACGCCCTGGAGCCCGCGCTGGGTGTTGGTGATCGAATAGAAGATCGCGGTGTCCTGTCCGTCGATCTCGGTGTGCGGCTCCAGTTGGTCGAGCACGGCCTGGATGTTGTCGGCCAGGCCGTGGACCAGCGCGACCTCGACGAAGGCCAGGGGCTCGTTCGGCATGCGCGGATGAAACAGCGCGTAGAGCCGGCGGTCGGACTCGAGCCGGTTGTGCAGGTCCTCCCAGGAGCGGATCTCGTGCACCGCCTCGTAGGCGATCAGCTTCTCGAGCAGCGAGGCCGGGGAATCCCAGGTGATCTGCTTGAGGTCGAGAAAGCCGACGTCGAACCACGAGACCAGGAGCTCGCGCAGGTCGGCGTCGAGCGCCCGCAGGTGGGGATCCTCGGCCACGTAGGCCAGCAGCTCGGCGCGCATGTCGACCAGGAACTTGACCCCCTCCGGCAGGCCGTTGAATTGGGTCAGCAGCTTGACCCGGGGCGGCTGCAGGGCGCCGCGCAGGGCGGCCTCGGCCGCGAGCTGCTGCGCCGTGGTCTCGGCGCTGCGGTAGGACAGGATGCGGTCCTCGACCAGGGTCTGATTGACCGCGAAGCCTTGGGCGAGAATCTCCAGGAAGCGCCGCTTGCCGGCCTGGTCCAGGTCCAGGAAGCTCCTGCCCAGCTCGGCCGCGCGCATGCGCGCGGAAATCTCGCCGCCGCGCGCCTCGAGGCATTCCGTCATAAGAGTCCGCAGCGCCTTGTCGCTGCGCGGGCCACGGGCATCGGCGCGGCTCAGGCCGACGCTGCGCGCCGCGCTCGCCGCCACGTCGCGCCACGCCTCGGCCAGATTGGCGAAGGTCTTCTCGAAAAACGACGGCTGCTGAACGTCGCCCATGCTGGCGTTCGACCCTTTCCGCGGACCCGAGACCGCCGGTTCTCTCTGGCTGTCATCGTGAACCATGCAATTGAAGGTAATGTTAAGGAGACGCCGGGGCCAGGGGCCGGCCGCCACGCGATCGGTGGACGGTGGCTGGCCGATTGCCGGGCCCCGCCCGGTCGGGTATAGCAGGCCGCGAAACCCCGGAGCGGACCGGGGCCGACAGGGGCGGACCGCGGCGGGCCGGGGGAGCCCGGCCGCGGCCCCCCGTTTCCCGCCACCCAGAAGGACCGGCCGGCGGCCCGGAAGGCGAATGACCAAGCCCGAGCACGACTCCCCCGTTCGCTCCCCAGGGGTAAATCCAGAGCCCAACCCAGGGCCCGGCCCAGCCGCCGAAGCGCCCGGCCGCGCCAAGGCCGCGCGCTGGCGGCGCCGCGCCCTGCTGGCGCTGGTCGGCCTCGCGGTGATCGCGGCGGGCGCGAGCGCGGCCGGCTATCTCTGGCTGCGCGGCTCGCTGCCGCAGCTCGACGGCCGCGTCGCGCTGGCCGGCCTCGCCGCCCCGGTCGAGGTGCTGCGCGACGCCGACGGCCTGGTCACCATCCGGGCGCAGAGCGAGCGCGACGCCGCCTTCGCCCTCGGCTACGTCCACGCCCAGGACCGCCTGGCGCAGATGGAGCTGATGCGCCGGCTAGGCGCCGGCCGGCTGTCGGAGGTGATGGGCGAATCGACGCTCCAAACCGACCGCCTGATGCGCACGCTCGGCTTCTACCGCCTGGCCGAGGCGAGCCAGCGCCATCTCGAGCCCGAGACCCTGGCCACCCTCGAAGCCTACGCCGCCGGGGTGAACGCCTTCCTCGCCGATCCGCCCGGCCCGCTGCCGCTCGAGTTCCACATCCTGCGCCACCAGCCCGAGCCCTGGCGGCCGGCGGACAGCCTGGTGTGGGGCCGCCTGATGGCCCTGCAGCTCTCCGGCAACTGGGCGAGCGAGGCGCTGCGCCTGCGCCTCGCCGAGCGCCTGACGCCGGAGCAGATCGACTTCCTGTGGCCGCCCTATCCCAAGAACGCGCCGATCGCCATCGGCGACATGGCGGCCGCCACCGGCCCGGGTCCCGGCCTGCGTCCGGTCCTGCCGGGGGATGTCCTGCCGTGGCGCTGGGCGCCCAAGGACGCGTCCAACTCCTGGGTCGTCTCCGGCCGCCACACCGCGAGCGGCCGGCCGATCCTGGCCAACGACATGCACCTCGGGCTCAATCAGCCGAGCCAGTGGTACCTGGTGCGCATCGAGACCTCGGCGCTGACCCTCGCCGGCGCGACCGCGCCCGGCGTGCCGTTCCTGATCGCCGGCCACAACGGCCGCATCGCCTGGGCCTTCACCACGACGCACAGCGACACCCAGGACCTGTTCCTCGAGCGGCGGCCGGCAGGCGCGGCCGACGGCTACGAGACGCCCGACGGGTCCGCCCCCTTCGCGCTGCGCGAGGAGGTGATCGAGGTGCGCGGCGGCGAGCCGGTCACGCTCACGGTGCGCGCGACCCGCCATGGGCCGATCGTCTCGGACCTGGACGGCCGGCGCGCCTCGCCGGTGCCCGAGGGCGAGCTGGCGGCGCTGGCCTGGCCGGCGCTGCGCGCCGACGACCGCAGCGCGGACGCGATCCACGCCATGAACCGGGCGCGGGACTGGCAGCAGTTCCAGGCGGCGGCGCGGCGCTTCCACAGCCCGCAGCAGAACCTGCTCTACGCCGACCGCGACGGCCGGATCGCGTTCATCGCCCCCGCCCGGGTGCCGGTGCGCGCCGCCGGCGACGGGCGGTTTCCGGTGCCGGGCTGGACCGGCGCGAACGACTGGATCGGCGAGATTCCCTTCGACGATCTGCCGCGCAGCGTCGATCCGCCGAGCGGCCGGATCGTCACGGCCAACAACAAGATCGTCCCCGACGACTATCCCTATCTGATCACCGCCGACTGGCCGAGCGGGCATCGCGCCCAGCGCATCGAGGACCTGCTCGACGGCGCCGAGAAGACCACCACCGCGGACCACGCCGGCTGGCAGACCGACATCCTGTCGCTCGGCGCCGCCAAGCTGCTGCCGGCGCTGATCCGCGCGGCCGCGGGCGAACCCAAGAGCGCGCGCGGCGAGCGCGCCCTCGCCCTGCTGTCGGCGTGGGACTTCCGCATGGCGCGCTCGCGGCCCGAGCCGCTGATCTACTACGCCTGGCTCAAGGCGGCCAACGAGGCCTTCCTGGCCGACGAGCTAGGCGCCGAGTTTGGCGCCTTCCAGCGGGCCGACGTCGATCTCCTGTCGGCGATCCTCGACGACGGCCGGGCGTGGTGCGACGACGTCTTGACCGACGCGCGGGAGAGCTGCGCCGCGCAGGCCGCCTTCGCCCTCGAGGCGGCGCTGGAAGGCTTGGCCGCGCGCTTCGGCAACGACATGGCGGCCTGGCGCTGGGGCCGGGCCCACGTCGCCGAGTTCGGCCATCCCCTGCTCGCCCGCATTCCCGTGATCGGCCCCTGGACCCGGCGGGCGATCGAAACCGACGGCGGCGAGGACACGGTGAACCGCGGCGCGCCGCGCCTGGCGGGCGACGGCCCCGGCGTCTTCGAGAACCGGCACGGCGCCACCTTCCGCGCCGTCTACGACCTGGCGGCCCTGGATCAGTCCCTGTTCATGATCGCCGGCAGCCAATCCGCCAATCCGCTCTCGCCGTTCTACGGGAATCTGGCCGAGCGCTGGCGCGATGGGATATACCTGAAGCTCGACGGCAAACCGGACGAGGTCGCCGGCCGCCTGATTCTCGAACCGCGTTGAGCGGCGCGGGCGGGCGGGCGGACCGTCCGTGGGGGGAGGGCCGCATGAGCGTGAGCTTGGACGACGTCCGCAAGGCCGCGGAGATCATCGACGGCGCGGTCATCCGCACGCCCCTGGTCCCGGCGCCGCGCCTCTCGCGCCGCCTGGGCTGCGAGCTCTACCTCAAGCTGGAGAACCTGCAGTACACCGGCTCGTTCAAAGACCGCGGCGCGCTGGTCAAGCTGAACAGCCTGAGCGCCGAGCAAGCCAAGCGCGGCGTCATCGCCATGTCGGCGGGCAACCACGCCCAGGGCGTCGCTTATCACGCCAAGCGTCTCGGCATGCCGGCGACCATCGTCATGCCCGAGTTCGCCCCCTTCTCCAAGGTCGAGCAGACCCGCAAGTTCGGCGCCCGGGTGGTGCTGACCGGCGACACCCTCGACGCCTCGGCGGTGGCCGCGCGCGAGATCGGCGAGCGGGACGGCCTCGCCTTCGTGCATCCCTACGACGATCCGCTAATCGTCGCCGGCCAGGGCACCATCGGCCTGGAGATCATGGCCGACCAGCCCGACCTCGACGACGTGATCGTGCCGATCGGCGGCGGTGGCGTGCTGGCGGGCACGGCGACGGCGATGCGGGGGCTCGGCTCCGAAGCGCGCTTCTTCGGCGCCGAGACGGCCTACTACCCCTCCATGTACCAGGCGATCCACAACCAGCCGTTCAAGCTCGGCGGCCAGACCCTGGCCGACGGCATCGCGGTCAAGCGGCCGGGCGAGCTGACGCGCGCGATCATCGAGGACCTGGTCGACGACATCTTCATCATCGAAGAGCCGGCGGTCGAGACCGGGGTGCTGATGCTGATCGAGCTGCAGAAGGTGCTGGCCGAGGGCGCCGGCGCGGCCGCGCTCGCCGCCTTGCTGGACGAGGCGACGCGCGCCCGCTTCGCCGGGCGCAAGGTCGGCCTGGTCGTCACCGGCGGCAACATCGACGTGCGGCTGCTGTCCTGGGTGCTGACCCGCGGCCTGGTGCGCGACGGGCGGATCGTGCGCCTGCGCATCAACATCGTCGACCGGCCGGGCGTGCTCGCCCAGGTGGCCAAGCTGATCGGCGACTGCGGCGGCAACATCATCGAGGTCTATCACCAGCGCCTGTTCTACGACGTGCCGGCCAAGGAGGCGCAGGTCGACGCGGTCGTCGAGACCCGCAACGAGGAGCACGTCCACGAGATCGTGACCAGCCTCTCCGGCGGCGGCTTCGCGACCCGCGTGCTGATGAGCCGCGGCGCCGATCCGACCGCGATCTGAGGCCGCAGGGAGCGCGGGAGAGAGCGCGGCGCGGCCGCCCGCGCCTTGCCGCCGCCGCGCGGAGGCCCTATCTCAACGCGAAACCGCGAGGGGAACACCGCCGCCATGAGCGACGACGCCAATCTGCCGACCACCGCGCGCGCCGACGCCGCCTGGGAGGACGAGCCGCCGCGGCCGCTGGAGGAGCCGGACCTGTTCGACGGCGTCTTGTGGCGGCGGGTGCTCGGCTACGGCGTCGACGTCCTCCTGCTCATGGTGGTGTTTTCAGTCCTCGGCTTGATCGTGTTCCTCTCCTTCGGCCTGCTGGCGCCGGTCAACATCGTGATCGCCCCCTTCATCCCGCTCGCCTATCACACCTTCTTCATCGGCCGCGACGGCGCGACGCCCGGCATGAAGCTCGCCGACCTGGAGACCCGCACCTGGACCGGCGGCCGCCCGGACTACGTCCAGGCGTTTCTCATGACCCTCATGTTCTACGCCAGCATCGCCGTCACCTGGCTCGTGATCCTCGTGGTGCCGTTCTTCAACGAGCGCAAGCGCACCCTGCACGACCTGATTTCGGGAGTCGTGGTGGTGCGCCACAGCCGGCTCGCCGGCGGCCTCTATCAGGCGCCGTGAGCCCGCGCAAAGGCGGCTTTCCAGAACCCCCTGGACGAACGGCCGGCAAAACCGCAAGCTAGAGGCATGGAGGCGCCAACACCGACAGGCAACGCCCGGGCGCGGCAACCGGGCGAGATCGCGGGGCAGTGGATGTTCCACGTCCTGAGGGAGAATCCCTGTCCCTACCTGCCCGGCCGGCTGGAGCGCAAGCTGATGACCCGGATCGACGGCCCGGAGGCGAGCGCGTTCTATTCGCTGCTCTCCCAGTCCGGGTTCCGGCGCAGCCACATCTTCGCCTACCGGCCGGCGTGCCACGGCTGCCGCGCCTGCGTGCCGGTGCGGATCAAGGCGGCGGCGTTCCGGCCGAGCCGCACCCAGCGGCGCTTGATCCGCCTGAACCGAGACCTTTCGGTCCGCGAGCTCCCGGCGATCGCGCGCAAGGAGCACTACGCGCTCTTCCAGGGCTACGTGCTGGCGCGCCACCGGGACGGCGAGATGGCCGACATGCGCTTCGAGGACTACCGCGGCATGATCGAGGACACGCACCTGGACACCCGGCTTTCGGAATACCGTCTGCCGTCCGGCGCCCTCGCCGCAGTCTGCATGACCGATTGGCTGAGCGACGGCGGATCGGCCGTCTACAGCTTTTTCGACCCCAAGCTGTCGAGCCGCAGCCTCGGCACCTGGATGATCCTCGACCTGATCGAGGGCGCGCGCCGGCGCGGCCTCGACCACGCCTATCTCGGCTATTGGATCGAGAACGCGCCGAAGATGGCCTACAAGGCGCGGTTCCGCCCGCTCGAGGGTCTCGGGCCGGACGGCTGGCGGACGATCGTCTCCTAGAGCTATACCCGAGCGCCCCGGGCGCCAGCCCGGACCGACGTCACACGTTGCGCGGCGCAACCGCGGTCCCTATTCTCGTTCAACGCTCGCCCTTCGCCGCAAGCCATGGAAGGGTCTGCCGATGAAGATTTCCAAGCACAGGCCGAGCCCGCCGCAGTCCTCGGGACGGCGCGGTTTCCTCAAGCGGGCGGCGGCCGGTTCGGCGGCGCTCGCCGCCGCGTCGGGCCTGCCGCGGCCGGCCCTGGCGCAGGGCGCGAAACGGTGGCGCATGCAGACCACCTGGCCGAAGGACTCGCCGGGCCTGGGCAGCGGCGCCGACAAGCTCGCCGCGCTGATCGGCGCGATGTCCGGCGGCCGGCTCACCGTCGAGGTGTTCGGCGCCGACGAGATCGTGCCGGCCTTCGAGACCATGGACGCGGTCTCCGGCGGGGCCATCGAAATGGGCCACGGCGCGCCCTACTACTGGGCGGACAGGTTGGCGGCGACCCAGTTCATCGCCTCGACGCCCTTCGGGCTCAACGTCGCCGAGCAGAACGCCTGGATCGCCTTCGGCGGCGGTCAGGCGCTGGCGGACAAGGTTTACCGCGAGCTCGGCTGCAAGTTCTTCGCCTCGGGCAACACCGGCGTGCAGGCCGGCGGCTGGTTCAATGCGGAGATCCGCACCACCGAGGACTACCGCGGCCTCAAGATCCGCATGCCCGGCCTCGGCGGCGAGGTGATCAGGGCGGCCGGCGGCGACGTGGTGAACCTGCCCGGCGGCGAGATTCTGCCGGCGCTGCAATCCGGCGCCGTCGAGGCCGCCGAATGGGTGGGGCCGTACAACGACCTCGCCCTCGGCCTCTACGAGAGCGCGAAGTTCTACTACTATCCCGGCTGGCACGAGCCGGCGACCCTGCTCGACAACTTCATCAACCTGAACGCTTGGGAGAGCCTCGGCGACGACCTCAAGGCGGTGGTCGCCTCGGCCAACGCCCACGTCAACGCCTACGTGTTCGACGAGTTCACGGCCAACAACGACGCCGCCTTGGAGACCCTGGTGAACCAGCACGGCGTCGTGCTGAAGAAGTTCCCGGACCCGGTCCTGGACGCGCTGGGCGCGCTGTCCGGCGAAGTCCTGGGCGACCTGGCCGCCGCCGATCCCTTGAGCCGCGAGGTGATGGAGAGCGTCTTGGCGTTTCGCGAGAAATCGATCGCCTACGCCAAGTTCTCCGAGCAGGCGTTCTACAACGCCCGCGCCCTGCCGTTCCGCTACGTCAGGCTCTAGAGGCTCCGAAGTCAGCCAGGTATAAGATATTTATTTCAGTGCGTTAGTGGATTTTATTCTAGCGTAACATCATACGGCCCATCGCCCCCGAAGACCAGCGCCGGGCGCGCTCAGCCGAAGCGGTTGGACTTGGGAAAGCCGTGCGGCGGCAACCGGCCGGCCGCGCCGCGCTTGCCGACCCAGGCGGCGAGGTCGGTCTCGGTGCGAACGCGCCCGGCCCCGGCCTGCCAGGTGAGGCCGTCCTTCTTTGCGAAGGTCTTGATGTCCTGCAGGCCGCCGTCGCGGTAGCGCTGCAGGATGACGCCGCGCCCGCGGGTCATGACCGGCAACTCCGCGAGGGGGAAGATCAGCAGTTTGCGGTTCTCGCCGATCACCGCGACGGTGTCGCCCTCGACCCGGGCGCAGACCGCCGCCTCCTGGCCGCCGCCCAGGTTGAGGACCTGCTTGCCGCCCTTGGTCTGGGCGACCACCTCGTCCTCGACCACGACGAAGCCGCGCCCGTCGGCCGAGGCCACCAGCAGCTTCTCGCCCGACTGGTGGACCAGGATGGCGACCACGTCCTGGTCGTTGGGCAAATCGATCAAGAGCCGCAGGGGCTCGCCGAAGCCGCGCCCGCCGGGCAGCTTGTCGGCGCCGATGGTGTAGAAGCGGCCGTTGGTGGCGAAGACCAGCAGCTTGTCGGTGGTCCAGGCGGGCACCGCGAAGCGGCCCCGGTCGCCTTCCTTGTACTTGGCCTGGGCGGCCGCCGTGGTGAGGTCCTCGGCGTGGCCCTTCATGGCCCGGATCCAGCCCTTGGCCGAGCACAAGACGGTGACCGGCTCGCGCTCGATGACCGCCTCGATGGGCACCACCACGTCGGCCGGCGGCTGGCCGAGCTCGGTGCGCCGGGCGCCCAGCGCGCTCGCCGGGCCGAACCGCTTCTTCAGCTCCTTGATCTCCGTGGCGATCACCCGCCAGCGCTCCGGCTCGCTCTTCAAGAGGCGCTTCAGGTCCTTGCGCTGTTCGGTGAGCTCCGCGTGCTCGGTGCGGATGCCCTCCTC
>JAWWCG010000071.1:0-10567 GCA_033720555.1 Kiloniellales bacterium
CTCGGCGGCCAGGTCGGCGGGCAGGCCGTACGCCGTCAGATCCTCCGCCGACAGCCCGCTCGCGGCCAGCCGGTTCTCCCGCCGGGTGGCGAGGCGGAGGCCGCCGTCCGCCCAGGCGGCGTCGAGGTCGAGCGACGCCTCGGCCTCGGCCTCGGCCGGGGCACCCGACAGCGCGAGCCGCGAGACCTCGGCCGTCGCGGTGCCCGATAGCGCCCCCTCGGCCAGCCAGGCCAGCCAGGCGGCGGGGTCCGCCGTCAGGCGCGGCAGGCCCGGTAACTGCCCGGCGGCCGCGAGCGCGATTCGGCCGCGGCCGCCGCGCGGCCAGGGCGGCCGGCCGAGGGCCCAGAGGGGCGCCGCCTCGCCGATGGTGGCGGTGAGCTCGAGGCCCACCTCGGGCGCGGCGTCGAGCGCCTCGGCCCGGCCGTCGAGGGAGAGCGCGAAGCTGTCGTCGTCGCTGGCGAGGCGCGCGCTCAGCTCGGCCCGATCGCGGCTCAGCGCGAAGCCGGCCTCGGCCCGGTCGAAGGGCGTGCCGGCCACGGCAAGCCCGTCGGCGGCCAGCTCGCCCTCGCCCGACTGGGGCCTCCCCTCCGCCACGCGGAGGTCGAGGTCCCCGGACAGCCGGCGGATGCGGAGCAGATCGCCGGGCAGCTCGACGGCCCCGTCGGAAATGGCGATCCGCGCCTCGGCCGAGCCTTGGGGATCGCCGGTCGCCGAAAGGCGTGCGTCGAGCCGCGCCCAGTCGCTGCTCAAGCGGCCGTCGAGGCGGAGCGTCGGATCGCCCGCCCGGCGTCCGCCGTAGGCGCCGTCGAGCGCCAGGCTGGCCGGGCCGTAGGGGGTCTCGGCCGCGATGCGTGCGTCGTTGAGCTCGACCGCCGGCAGGCCGCCGGCGCGCGGTTCGGCCTCGTCGCTCCCGCCGTCTCGTCGGGCGCGATCGACCAGCGGCTGCAGACTGCCGAAGGGTGCGGCGCCGGCGCGCACGTCGAGCCGGAGCGTCGGGCCGTCGACGGCGAGCCGGTCGATGCGTCCTCGCAGGAGCTCGGGAATCGCGAACTCAATCTCGACGCTTTCGATGGCGAGCTCGGCCCGCTCGCCGGCGACCAGATCGACGGCGCGGAGCCGGTCGACGGCGAGGCGCTGGACGGTTGCCCGGGCGCCGGGGATGTCGAGCTCCGCGATCGCCCGATCGAGCAGAGCCTGGGCGAGCGGCACGCGCCACAGCGCGGCGGCTACGACGGTGGCGACTGCGACGCCGACAACCGCGGCGGCGCCGGCGGCGATCAAGACGCCGCGGCGCATCATCTCATCTTTGCGGGCTGAGCGCCCGGGGGCCGGGCGCCGGGGGGCATGGCACTGGCGAGCAAAGCATTGGCGGACATAGCATTGGCGGACATAGCACTGGCGGGCATAGCGCTTGGGCCATGGGCCTCCCTCACAACCGCCGGCACAACCGCCGGCACAACCGCCGATCCAGAGCGCCGATCCAGAGCGCCCGATTAGCGCAGCGGTTCAGCACGCCGGCCGCGCCGGCTAATCCAGGCCGAACACGGCGAGCAGCAGCAGCACCAGCACGATCAAACCGGTGACCCAGAGCGCCGGCCGCAAGGCGCCGTCGTTCGCGCCATCGTCCGTACCATCGTCCGTACCATCGTTCGCGCCATCGTCCGTGCTGCCGTCCGCGTCTTCGGACGGCGGCGGCGCGGCGGCGGGGTCCTCTCGCGCAGGGTCGGGATCGGTCATGGGCCGGCTGGCAAAGGTTCGTGCGATCGGCGGGGCGAGCCTATCCGCCCGCCCGGGCGGCCGCAAGCACACGACTGCAAGCACACGACCGCAAGCACACGACCTCTGCGTGTTCCATTGTCTGCGCCCGCCGCCCGCGCCGGTCCTTGACCCTTGGCCTGATCCGCCGGCTACGGCATACTCCTCGGTAACGCCCGCCGGGAGCGGGGCGACCAGAACGAAGACTTAGGGATCGGGGATCGACGCGTGCTTCGCACCGCCAGTCTGGGCGTTTTCCTCGCACTCTTGTGGCTCTTGCTTTCCGGACATTTCTCGGAACCCCTGCTGCTCGCCCTGGGCGCGGCCTCCGTGCTGCTGGTGGTTTTCATCGCCCTGCGCAAGGAGGTCACCGACCCGGAAGGCCATCCGATTCATATGATCCTGCGGCTTCTGGTCTATTGGCCATGGCTCGTGAAGGAGATCGTCGTCGCCAACGTGGATGTCGCCAAGGCCATCCTGCGCTCTCCCATGGCGATCGACCCGACGGTGTTCACCGTCAGGGGGACGCAGAAAAGCGAGCTCGCGCGGGTCATCTACGCCAATTCCATCACGCTGACGCCGGGCACCGTGACGGTCGATCTCGAGGAGGACCTGCTGACCATCCACGCCCTGACCAAGGCCGGCCTCGAAAGCGTGGAGAGCGGCCAGATGAATCGCCGGGTCACCGCGCTCGAAGGAAAGCGGTGATGTTCACGGTCGCCAGTCTCGCCATCCTCGTCGTCATGGGCATGGTGCTGGCGCGCGCCGTGCTGGGCCCGCACGTCTACGACCGCATCCTGGCGGTCAACTCCTTCGGCACGCTGACCGTGCTGCTGATCGCGGTGTTCGGCTTCCTCACCGACCGGCCGGAGTTTCTCGACATCTCGCTGGTCTACGCCCTGATCAATTTCATCGGCACCGTTGCCGTGACCAAGTATGTCCGCTACAGCCATTTGAGCAGCGCGGACGAAGAGCGGGACTGGGAGGACGTGTGATGGCGCTGATCGCCGACGTCCTGAGCTGGCTTTGCCTCGTCGCCGGCAGCGCGCTGGCCCTGATCGGCGGCCTCGGCCTGTTGCGGCTGCCGGATGTCTTCGCGCGGATGCACGGCGCCGGCCTGATCGACACCTTGGGCCTCGCCCTGATCCTGGTGGGCCTGATGTTTCAGGCCGGCCTGACGCTGATCACGGTCAAGCTGATCCTGATCCTGGCGTTCGTTCTGATGACCAGCCCGACGACGACCCACGCCCTGGCCCAGGCCGCGCTCTACGGCGGCGTCCGGCCGCAGGCGGCGCAACGGCACAAGAGCGGAGAGCCGTCATCGAATCCCTGATCGTCATAGCGCTGCTCTCGTTCATGGCGGTGACGGGGCTGGCGTACATTTTCCTGCGCAACCTCTTCGCGGTGGTCATGTTGTCGGGCATGTTCAGCCTGACCGCCGCGGTGCTCTATGTCGTCATGGACGCGGTCGACGTCGCCTTCACCGAGGCCGCCGTCGGCGCCGGCATCGCCACCGTGCTCGGCCTGGCCACCCTCGGCCTGGTCGGGGTGTCGCGGGAAAAGGCCTCCGAGCGCAGCTTTCTCGGCCCCTTCCTGACGGTGCTCATCACCGGCGCCGTGCTGATCAACGCGACGCTCGACATGCCGGACTACGGCGACCCCGACGCGCCGATCCATCACCACGTGGCGCCGCGCTATATCGAGGAGTCCGGCCGCGAGATCGGCGTTCCCAACATCGTCACCTCGGTGCTGGCGAGCTATCGCGGTTACGACACCCTCGGCGAGGTGACGGTGATCTTCACCGCCGCGATCGGCGTGCTGGTGCTGCTCGGCCGATCGCGCCGGGGCCTGCCGCGCAAGCGGGAGAAGGCCGGCCGCAAAGAGGCCGCCGAGGACGCGGAGGCGGCGGAATGAAGCACAAGGCGGTCCTGCGCGTCTGCTCGAAGGTGCTGATGCCGCCGATCATGCTGTTCGCCCTCTACGTTCAGTTCCACGGCGACTTCGGGCCGGGCGGCGGCTTTCAGGCCGGCGTGATCTTCGCCTCGGCGTTCATCCTCTACGCGCTGGTGTTCGGGGTCGCCGAGGCGCGCCGGGTGGCGCCGCCCGCGGTCACCCGCGCCACCCTGGCCCTGGGGCTGCTGCTCTACGCCGGCGTCGGCGTGGCCGGGATGCTGCTCGGCGGCAATTACCTCAACTATTCCGTACTCGGCGACGATCCGGTGCACGGCCAGCACCTCGGTATCCTGCTGATCGAGCTGGGCGTCGGCGTGACGGTGGCCTCGGCGATGATCTCCATCTTCTTCATCTTCGCCGGGCGCGACCGCGACGAGGTGGGCGGCTGAGCCATGGCGATCGCCGGCCTCTACAACTATTGGATCGTGGTCGTGCTGATGATGATCGGCTTCTACGTCGTCATCGCCCACGGCAATCTGGTCAAGAAGATCTTCGGCCTGAACATCTTCCAGGTCTCGGTGTTCGTCTTCTACATCTCGATGAGCAAGGTGGACGGCGGCACCGCGCCGATCCTCGACGACAGGTATCAGGTCTACAGCAATCCCCTGCCGCACGTTCTGATCCTCACCGCGATCGTCGTCGGCGTCGCCACCATGGCCCTCGGCTTGGCGCTGGTGGTCCGCATCCGCGACGCCTACGGGACCATCGAGGAGGAGGAGATCGAGAAGCAGGAGGACGACCTGACGTGATCAGCGCCAATCTGCCGGCCCTGCAGGTTGTGGTGCCGCTGTTGGCGGCCCCGCTTTGCGTGCTGCTGCGCAACGGCCGGGCCGCCTGGCTGCTCGCGTCGCTGGTGACCTGGGCGACCTTCCTGGTCGCCCTGGCGCTGCTCGCCCGGGTGGCGGACGAGGGCACCATCTCCTACGCCCTCGGCGACTGGGCGCCGCCCTGGGGCATCGAGTACCGGGTCGACCTGATCGGCGCCCTGGTGCTGGTGATCGTCTCGGGCATCGGCGCGCTGGTCATGCCCTTCGCGCTCAGCAACGTCGAGCGGGAGATCCCGGCCGATCGCATCTATCTGTTCTACGTCATGTACCTGCTGTGCCTGACCGGGCTGTTGGGCATCGCGATCACCGGCGACGCCTTCAATCTCTTCGTGTTCCTGGAGATCTCCTCGCTGTCGTCCTACGTCCTGATCAGCCTCGGCAAGGACCGCCGCGCGCTGACCGCCGCGCTGCGCTACCTCATCATGGGCACCCTCGGCGCCACCTTCTACGTGATCGGCGTCGGCCTACTCTACATGATGACCGGCACCCTCAACATGGCCGACCTGGCGCAGCGGGTGCCGGAGCTCTTGCATCTGCGCACCACCGAGGCGGCGCTCGCCTTCCTGGTGGTCGGGATCAGCCTCAAGCTGGCGCTGTTTCCGCTCCACCTCTGGCTGCCCAACGCCTACGCCTTCGCGCCGACCACCGTCACCATCTTCCTCGCGGCCACCGCCACCAAGGTCTCGGTCTACGTCATCATCCGCGTGCTCTACACCGTCTACGGCGGCGTGCCGATCTACCAGGGCGAGATTTTCGACGACGCCCTCATGGGGCTCGGCATGTTGTCGATGGTGGCCGCCGGGCTGGTCGCGATCTATCAGAACAACGTCAAGCGCATGCTCGCCTATTCGAGCGTGTCGCAGATCGGCTACATGGTGCTGGGCCTGGGCTTCGGCAGCGTGCTCGGACTCGCCGCCGGAATCGTCCACCTGTTCAACCACGCGATCATGAAGGCGACTCTGTTCATGGCGGTCGGCTGCGCGACCCAGCGCGTGCGCGCCGTGTCGTTCGACGACCTGGCCGGCCTCGGCCGGCAGATGCCGGTCACCATGGGGGCCCTGGTCGTCGGCGCGCTCAGCCTGATCGGCCTGCCGCTCACGGTCGGCTTCGTGACCAAGTGGTATCTGATTCTGGCGGCGCTGCAGGACCGCGCCTGGCTGGCGATGGTGGTCATCCTGGCCAGCGGCCTGTTCGCCGTGATCTACACCTGGCGCATCGTCGAGGCCGCCTATTTCCGTCCCCCGCCGGAGGGGCGGGAGGAGGTCCGCGAGGCGCCGCTCGCCATGCTGGTGCCGCTGGTCATCCTGGCCGGCGCCTGCGTCGTCTTCGGCATCGGCGCGACCTGGCCGATGGACCTGGCGCTGGCGGCGGCGCAAGCCTTGATCGGCGGCCAGACATGAGCGCCGAGACCGCCCTGCCGCTGACCATCGCCGTGCCGATCGCGGGCGCGCTCTTGATCTGGCTCGCCCACGCGCGGCCGAACCTGCGCGAGGCGATCACCCTGACCACGGCGGTCGTCCTGTTCGCCCTGGTGCTGGTCATCGTATTGCCCGTGGTCGACGGGGAGCGGCCGAGCGTGACCCTGGTGGAGATCTACCCAGGCTTCTCGCTCACCTTCACCGTGGAGCCCCTGGGCGCGTCCTTCGCCGCGATCGCCAGTTTCCTCTGGATCGTCACCTCGTGCTACTCGATCGGCTACATGCGCGGCCACCACGAGGCCTATCAGACCCGCTTCTACGCCTTCTTCGCCCTGGCGCTGGCCAGCACCATGGGCGTCGCGCTGGCCGGGAACATGCTGACGCTGTTCATTTTCTACGAGGCGCTCAGCATCAGCACCTATCCCCTGGTGACCCACAGCGGCACGCCGGAGGCCAAGCGCGCGGGCCGCGTCTATCTCGGCATCCTGCTGGGCACCTCGATCGGCCTGCAGCTTTTCGCCATTGGCCTGACCTGGGCGACGGCGGGCACCCTCGACTTCGTCGACGGCGGCATCCTGGCCGGCCGGGCGTCCGACGGCCTGATCGCCGTCATGATGGCGCTCTACCTCTTCGGCATCGGCAAGGCGGCGGTCATGCCGCTGCATCGCTGGCTGCCGGCGGCCATGGTGGCGCCGACGCCGGTGAGCGCGCTGCTCCACGCCGTGGCGGTGGTGAAGGCCGGCGTGTTCACCGTGCTCAAGGTGGTGATCTATATCTTCGGCCTGGATCTCCTGACCTCGAGCGGCGCCAGCCTGTGGCTGTCCTACGTCGCCGCGGCGACCATCATCCTCGCCTCGCTGGTGGCGATGACCAAGGACAACCTCAAGGCCCGGCTCGCCTATTCGACGGTGAGCCAATTGTCCTACGTGGTGCTGGGCGCCATGCTGGCGACCTCGACCGGCGTGCTGGGCGGCGCCATGCACATCGCCATGCACGCCTTCGGCAAGATCACCCTGTTCTTCTGCGCCGGCGCCATCCTGGTCGCCAGCCACAAGACCGAGATCAGCGACATGCAGGGCCTCGGCCGGCAGATGCCGCTCACCTTCGCGGCGTTCTTCCTGGCCTCGCTCAGCATCATCGGGCTGCCGCCGATGGGCGGGGCGTGGAGCAAGTGGGAGCTGGCGCTGGGCGCGGCGGAGAGCGGCCAGGCGATCCTCGTCGCCGTGCTCATGATTTCCTCGCTGCTGAACGTCGCCTACCTGATTCCCGTGGCGGTGCGCGGCTTCCTGCCGCGCGGCGGCCTGCGGGAGTCGGCGGAGGAGGGGGGCTGGCAGATCAAGGAGGCGCCGCTGTTCTGCCTGGTGCCGCTGTGCTTCACGGCGCTTGCCTGTCTGGCGCTGTTTTTCTTCGCCGAGGATTTGTACGCGTTCCTGCAACCGATCGGAGGAGGGGGATGACCGACCGCCCTGAACCGCCGGAGGGCGAGAAGCGCTATTGGCTCGACGAGCCGCGCAACGTGAGCAAGCTCGTCTGGGCCCTGGTCGCCGTTTGCGCCGCGCTGTTCTTCGCCGACGGATTCTACGAGAAGCACCCCGAGATCGCGGCGGAGAACCTGTTCGGGTTCTATGCCATCTACGGCTTCACGGGGTGCGTCGGCTTGGTGCTGGCGGCGAAGTGGCTGCGCACCATCGTGATGCGGCCCGAGGACTACTACGACGCCGATGATTGACTTCAATCCCGGCCTGATCCTGGTCCTCGGCGCGCTGCCGATCCCGTTCCTGCGCTCGGCAGTTCGCAACGCCTATATGCTGGCGCTGCCGGTGATCGGGCTCGCCCTGGTCTTCACCCTCGAGCCGGGCCTCCACGGGCAGGTGCCGTTTCTCGGCTTCGAGCTGGTCACGCTTCGCGTCGACCGGCTGGCCAATGTCTTCGGCATCATCTTCTTCGCCGCCGCGGCGATCAGCGTGCTCTACGCCCTCAAGGTCTCGGACACCTTGCAGCAGGTGGCGGCGTTCCTCTACGCCGGCGGGGCGATCGGCGCGGTCTACGCCGGCGACCTCATCACCCTCTTCGTGTTCTGGGAGCTGACGGCGATCGCCTCGGTGTTCCTGATCTGGGCGCGCAAGACCGAGCGCGCCTACCGCGCCGGCATGCGCTATCTCGTCATCCACGTCGGCTCGGGTGTCCTGCTGATGGCCGGCGCGCTGTTCTACATCGCCGAGACCGGCTCGGTCGCCTTCGACAGCCTCGGCCTGGGCAGCCTCGGGACCAACCTGATCTTCGTCGCCTTCGGCATCAAGTGCGCCTTCCCCTTGCTGCACAACTGGCTGCAGGACGCCTATCCCGAGGCCACGGTGAGCGGCACGGTCTGGCTCAGCGCCTTCACCACGAAGCTGGCGGTCTACGCGCTCGCCCGCGGCTACGCCGGCACCGAGATCCTGGTCTGGATCGGCGCGACCATGACCGCCTTTCCGATCTTCTACGCGGTGATCGTGAACGACCTGCGGCGCGTGCTCGCCTACAGCCTCAACAACCAGCTCGGCTTCATGGTCACCGGCATCGGCATCGGCACCGAGCTCGCCATCAACGGCGCGGCGGCGCACGCCTTCGCGCACATCCTCTACAAGGCGCTTCTGTTCATGTCGATGGGCGCGGTGCTCCACCGGGTCGGCCACGTCAACGGCTCGAACCTGGGCGGCCTCTACAAGAGCATGCCGTGGACGACGGGCTTCTGTATCGTCGGCGCCGCCTCGATCTCGGCCTTTCCCCTGTTCAGCGGCTTCATCTCGAAGTCGCTGATTCTCGCCGCCGCGGCGCAGGAGGGCTACACGGTCGTGTTCCTGGTCCTGCTGTTCGCCTCCGCCGGCGTGCTGCACCACTCGGGAATCAAGATCCCGTTCTTCGCCTTCTTCGCGCACGACCGGGGAATCCGCGTGCGCGAGGCGCCGACGAACATGCTGATCGCCATGGGGATCACGGCGTTCCTGTGCATCGCCATCGGCGTGTGGCCGGGCCCACTCTACGCCATCCTGCCCTATCCCGTGGCCTTCGAGCCCTACACGGTCGGCCACGTCATCACCCAGAGCCAGCTCCTGATGTTCTCGATCCTGGCGTTCACCTTCCTCATGCGCACCGGCCTCTATCCGCCGGAGCTGCCGTCGGTGAACCTGGACTTCGACGTGGTCTACCGCAAGGGCCTGCCCTATCTGGTCGCGGCCTTCGTGCGCACCTTCGCGCCGCTCGACCAGCGGGCGCGGCAGGCGATGCTGCGGCTGTTCCGCTTCGTCGTCGACCACATCTATAACCACCACGGGCCGTCGGGGGCGCTGGCGCGCACGGTCGGCGCCGGCAACATGGTGTTCTGGGCGGTGGCCATGCTGGCCGGCTATCTGGTGATCTCGCTCACCAGCTTCTGACGGTCCTGTCGGCAAGTCTTGCGGTTTCGACCGGCCCGCGCCGCGGGCTCGGCGCGGAAGATCAGCTTGTTGTCCAGGAGGGCGGCGACGCCGCCGGCCTCGATCTCGAACAGCGCGCTTCGGATCGCTGGCGGCGCGGCCAGAATATGCGCGGCGATGGCCGAGACCTCGGCGTCGCTCAGGCCGGTGCGACGAATCCAAAGGTCGAAGGGGTGGCGCTTGCGGTAGACCGTTTCGCGCACGACGGCGAGGCCGGCCGCGGCGCAGGCGGCGTGCCACTCCGCCCGGCCGAGCGTGTGGACGTGGGTGGCGTCGCGGCGCTTTTCCAGCGCCTCCAGGAATGCCGCCACCGCCGGCTCGTCGGGCGCCAGGCTGTCCTCGACCACCAGGCGGCCGCCCGGCTTCAGCACCCGCGCCGCCTCGCGCAGGAAGCCGGCCACGTCGTGGAAGTGGTGCGGCGCGATGCGGCAGGTGACCAGGTCGAGGCGCGCCGCCGGGAACGGCAGGGCGTGGACGTCGCCGATCAGGTAGGCGAGGTTCGCGAGGTCCGCGGCGGCGGCGCGCTCGCGCGCCACGGCGATCATGCCGGGGGCGACGTCGAGGCCGGCGACGAAGCCGCTTCCGAGGTCTCCCAGGCGCGCGGCCAGGCGGGCGGCGGTGTGGCCGGGGCCGGTCGCGAGGTCGAGGCAGGCTTCGCCCGCCGCCGGCGCGGCCAAGGCCAGCACCAGGTTGAGGTCGTCGCCGCCGGCGTGGCTCGCGCTGGCGGCGTAGGCGGCGGCCTGGCGCGAGAACTGGGCGGCGGCGGCGCGGGTCTGGTCGCTCATGGCTGCTCCGCTTGCCAGGGCAGGGCGAGGCGCAGAAGGCGGTCGACGGTGAAATAGAGCAGCACGGCGAAGACCGCCAGCACGAAAAGGGCGGCGAACATGAGGTCGACCTGCAGGCGCGCGTTGGCGTGCAGCATGAGGTAGCCGAGGCCGGCGCTGGCGCCGACCCATTCGCCGACCACGGCGCCGATCGGCGCGACCGCCGTCGCCACCCGGAGCCCCGAGGCGAGGGCCGGCAGGGCGGCCGGCACGCGGATCACCCGCAGCACCGCGAGGCGGCCGCCGCCCATGGTGCGGGCGAGGTCGAGCCAGCCGGGCTCGGTGCGCCTCAGGCCGTCGGTGAAGGCGGCGGTCACCGGGAAATAGATGATCAG
>JAWWCG010000072.1:0-10549 GCA_033720555.1 Kiloniellales bacterium
GGCGCCTATGCGACCGCCCTCATCTCGAAGTGGTGGGACCTGTCGATCCTTCTGACCGTGCCGCTATCGGCGGCGGTGGCCGCCGTCGTCGGGCTGATCGTCGTCACGCCGCTGCTGCGCACGAAGGGGTTCGGGTTCTTCATCGCGTCCTTCGCGCTTGGCGAGCTGATCCGGCTGTGCTGGGTGAAGTTCCGCGATCCCTTCGGCGGCCCGCGCGGCATGATCGGCATCCCCTCCGGCGAGCTCGGCACGATCGATTTCTTCGAGCCCATCCCATACTACTACTTCGTCCTCGCCATCGCCGCGCTGTGCCTCCTGTTCCTCTATCGCCTGGACCGCTCGCGGGTGGGCAAGACCTTCAAGGCCATCTATACCGACGAGGGCCTGGCCGAGAGCCTCGGCATCCACGTGCAGCGCTACCGGGCGATGGCCTTCGTCACCGGCACCTTCTTCGCCGGCGTCGCCGGCTCGCTGCTGGCACACCGCCTCGGCGCCATCGACCCCAAGAACTTCGATATCAACACCATGGTCTATCTCATCATTTGGGTCGTGGTGGGCGGCACCCAAACCTTCTGGGGGCCGCTGATCGGGCTGAGCGTCATGACAATCGTCTTCGAGTGGACCCGGCCGCTCCTGGAGTGGCGGCCGCTGCTGTTCGGCGGCATCCTGATCTTCTTCCTGATCTTCCAGCCGAGCGGGCTCGAAGGCCTGCTTCTGAAGGCCAAGGAGCGTTTCACGGGCCGCGCCAAGTCGCCGCCGGCCCGGGAAGCGGCCGCCGAAGGATGAGCGCGGCCAGGAGCGACAAGGCGGCCGCGCCCCACCGCCAAGGAGCGGCGTCATGGACCTCTTGACGGTGCGCGGCCTGACCAAGAACTTCGGAGGCCTGGCGGCGCTGAAGAACATCGACCTCGACATTCGCGACGGCGAAATTCACGGCATCATCGGCCCGAACGGCGCCGGCAAGACGACCCTCTTCAACATGGTGACCGGCGCCTATCCGCCGAGCGCCGGCGCGATCACCTTCGCCGGCCAGCCGATCAGCGGCCGCAAGCCGCACGAGATCGCGCGCCTCGGGCTGGTGCGGACCTTTCAGCGCAACGCCCTGTTTCCGACCTACAGCGTGCTCGAAAACGTTCTCCTGGCACGCCACGTGCACACCAAGGAATCGCTCCTGTCGGCGGTCTTTGGCTCGAACCGCCGGCAAGAGGAGCGGAACCTGGCCTATGCGCTCGAGATTCTCCGCTTCATGGAGCTCCTCGACCATAAGGACGAGCTGGCGGCGAACCTCTCGCACGGCCACCAGCGCCTGCTCGGCATCGCCAACGCCCTCGCGGTGGAGCCCAAGATGATCATGCTCGACGAGCCGGTGGCGGGGATGAACCCGACGGAAACCGCCATGGTGACCGACCACATCCGCCGCCTGCGGGACGAGCGGCACATCACCGTCGTCCTGGTCGAACACGACATGCGCACCGTGATGGGCGCGTGCGAGCAGCTGACCGTCCTCAATCTGGGCGAAAAGCTCACCGAAGGCCTGCCCGCGGACGTGGCCCACGACCCGCGGGTGATCGAGGCCTATCTCGGATCCGACGAGGTGGATCTGTGAGCGCCGTCGAGAAGGCAGAGCCGGACGCGGCGGCACGCGAGCCCCAAGCCATGCTGAGCCTGCAGGATCTTTGGATCCATTATGGAACCGTCGCCGCGGTCAAGGGGATCTCCATCGACATCGCCGAAGGCTCGATCGTCACCCTGATCGGCGCGAACGGGGCCGGAAAGACCACGACGCTGCGCGCCATCTCCGGTCTGCACGGTCCGAGCCAAGGCGAGATCGTCTTTTGCGGCGAGCGGATCGACGCTCTGGAGGCCGAGCGGATCAACGCCCTGGGCATCGCCATGGTCCCGGAAGGCCACCGGGTCTTTCCTTACATGACGGTCCTGGAGAACCTCGAGATGGGCGGCTATCTCTGCAAGGATCGCAGGAAGCTCAAGCAAGCCATGAACGAGGTCTTCCAGCATTTTCCGGTCCTGCCGGAACGCCGCAAGCAGCTCGCCGGCACGCTCAGCGGCGGCGAGCAGCAGATGCTCGCGATCGGCCGGGCGCTGATGTCCGACCCCCGATTGCTGCTGCTCGACGAACCTTCCCTGGGCCTTTCGCCGATCATGACCAAGGAGATCGCGAAGATCGTCGCCGAGCTCCACGCGCTCGGGCGGACCATCGTTCTGGTCGAGCAGAATGCCCGCTTGGCCCTGCGCCTGGCGCAACGCGCCTACGTCATGGAGACCGGCAAGATCGCCCTCGAGGGGAAGGCCTCCGATCTGGCGGAAAATCCCGAAGTGCGCCAGACCTATCTCGGCGTGTCGCCGGCCTAACTCTGGTGCCTTGCGGCGCGCGGTTCACGGTTTGCTGTGCTCAATCGTACCCCGACGGGCATCGACGCGCAGTGCCAAAGATTGCCCCTGCCAATCCGCCTCCACGTGAAAGACCGCACCTTGTTTGTCCATCTTGGTAATGTTGCTGAAGCCGAGGTCCGTCAGATGGCGTTTCATGACGTTGCTCGAAATATTGTCCCCCCCGAATGCAATCCGAATCGTCGTCGGCACCGGCAGGGACTGTGGCGCCGGCGCCTTCGCACTTGCGCCTTCGGACGGCGAAGTCGGGCGTGCGCTGTCGCTCGGCGAAGCACTAACTTGGGTACTGAAAACCTTCGGTAGGTCGTTGATGCAAGGATGATGGTGCCCTGCCCCCAAGCTTGCGAAGGGCACCAGAATTCCCGCAGGGCCGAGCAGCCACACGCCAACAGCCGCTTCCGCAGCGCCTATCAATAAGGACCGGGGATCGACCGACGCCTTGATGTCCGTCAGCTTTCCAGTCAATAGAAGCCCCGTCGCCAAGCTGACTAAGGCGGGGTCTTTCGGGCGCGGTCGCAACCGAAAATGAAGCTCCTCGCTCCCAAGATCTATCTTTCCCTTTCCGCTTATTGCCATTTGCTTGGTGTCGAACAGAAAAGCCCGCGTCTTCGCCCTACCTTTCTTGATCTCGAACTGAGCCAGGGCGCATTTTACACGCGCCTCCTTGGGCCTATCGTTCCAAGGCATCAGCATTCGAAACAAGTCGGCTGCGATGAGGTCGATATACTGGCTGGCGATTCGACCCTTTGACATCACGAAGCTCGCCGTGCCGTCGAGGCTTGCGACGATGGCATGTGGGGAATTGCCCTCACCCTGAACGTCGATGCCGATATCGATCTCGCCCGTTACCAGGTCGGTCACATTCTGCTCGGCCAAGAAGGACCCGAGGTCGAAGTTTTGGGTCAGGACTTTGAGCGAGACCCGCGGCAGCTTCGCCGCTTCCACCGATGCGCGGCCCGTGAAGGTGGCGCCTTTGAATACGAACCTAAAGGGGTCGACTTTGAGCGTTCGATCATTCTCCTGGACTTGCAGAAGTGCGTCCTCGAGAGTGAGCTCGCCAATGACCAGCGCATCGACGGCAAGCTTCACGTTCGCCACAAGCGAAGGCAGCTCATCGAAGAACAGCGGCTGATCGGGAAAAAGCAGACCCTGGTTGGCCGTTTCCGCCGCCGGCGCCGCAGGCTCTCGGCCTCGCTCCGCGACAAACGGCGTCAAGTCGACGCGGTGGCCAGATAGATCGACGGTGAACGAGCGCTGGTCGCCGAGACCGATCTCGATTTGGCCCTGCACATCGCTGCTGCCGATGCGCGTGTCGACGACCTTCAATTGCAACGCGGTCGGCGTGAGGGAAATCGTGCCGCTCGCCGTGATGGCTCCCAGGTCCGGCAGCGTCACCCCGGCGAGGGTCGCGAGATCCGCCGGGCCCGGAGCGGCGCCTTCGAGAGTTCCCTTGAGGGAAGGCGCGCCGGTTTTCGCATCGGCGGTGCCGTCGAACGACAGCTTCGTCTGGCCGAGCTTTACCGACAGGTCGACCGCTGAAGCGCCCCCGTTATAGAGGTCCAGCAGATTGGTCACCGTGCCTGAAGCGGCGACGCTTTGCTCACGGATGCGGGCGTCCAAATCCGCATGGAGGCGATGGCTGTTCGATTCGAACGCCACCTCGAAAGAGTTCAGGCGCCCACTGAATTCAGTGCCCGACTGACGGTCCCGATAACCCACATCGAAATCCGCAAGCCGGATTGCGTGAACATAGGGAAACGGGCCCTCCAGATAGTCCGCGGTCTGCTTCATATCCTCCTGGTCGAGACCCAGATGCCAATTCGCTTGATCGTCGGAGCTGCGTTCGAGTGAGAGTTTTCCGCCCGTGATCGTCAGTTCCGTCGAGTCGAGGACTCCGAAGATCAGTGCGATCAGATCGAGGGTGATATCGAGCCGATCGACGGCCAGCATCGCCGGCTCGCTGGCCCAGGAGGCATTGGAGAGCGTCAGGTCTCGGACTGTGATGGTCGGCTTGAGCGAGATCGAGAAAGTGATATGGCCTCTGATGTCCAGGTCCCGGGAGGTGATGTCTTTCACCTCGGCGGCTATGTCGTCCTTGTAGTCGTCGAGGTTCAGGTCGCGCAGAAAGAGATAGCCGCCGAACGCCAAGGCAACGACCAGCGCGAGTAGGCCAGATAGGATCGTCCGAATGCGTATGTCACACCCTCGATTTCGCCGATGGACCCCGCCGATTGGAATTTCTCGATCCGTCGTGTCGGTGCTTGACCGGCGCCGCTTCGCCCGCCATCGGCTCGGGAGATGCCTAAAGTCTGCGCTGTTCGAACACGTCCCTTCTGTGCGGCCGATGCTGGCCGAACGTCCCTCTTGGAGGGAGGATCGCGACCCTCCGCTTTGCCGGCGCTACGCCATCTTCGGGATCACCCGTCCAGGGTCGAGTCGCCATCGGCGGCACGCCGACTGAACTCATCCCAGCGGATGTCGAAAGCCTTCGACAGACCGTAGGCCACGGCCGCCCCAACGAGGATCGTCGGGATGGCGAACAAGGCCGCCTTGCCCAAACCCGCCATCACTCCCGCTTTCGCCACGGGCGCTCCGCGCCCAGCGATCAGGGGAACCTGGAATACTTCGGACATGATCTCCACCTCTCCTGCGACCCGGCGTTGGGGTGATGAACGTAGCGGCACCGACATCGCCCGGCCAACGTCAGCCTGCCACGCAGCACGCCGCCAGAATGGCCGGTTTCCGCTCCCATTGCGAGCCCAATCAGCGGACCCGATGAATGGCCGGTCGCGACCGCGGATTCAATGGGCGGTGGCAACGCTTTACCTGAACGATCGGAGGTGGCGGGTCAGCGATGCCGAAGACGTAGATCCGCAATTGGGGTCTCGCCAGCGCAGTCTTCCGAGCTTTGGGATCGCCGGTGGCAGGGCGAGCGTCTGCCCCCCGATTGGCCGTGCCCTGGGCAAAGCGTCCTCTTGCATATTCAACCACTTGAGGCCGACGAGCGGGATCAGCCCGGCAGAGCGGAAGCGCTCGAGGCGGTCACAGTACGCGGTGCCGCGGTCGGCGAGGTGGTTTGCGCGGCACTGCTGAGGTCTACTCAAACATCAAGAAGGATTGCACCAGGCCTCGATGAGGCGACGATAAATGACTTCGCACTCGGGGATGCGATCGACGACGCAATACTCGTCTGTCTGGTGAGCTAGCGATGTCTCGCCCGGCCCGATGATCACCGTGCTTGTCGCCATGGCTTCCGCCAGGATCGAGGCGTCGGTGAAGAACGGCAGCGTCCGCGGTTCCGGCGTCAGCCCCAGTTCCTTTTCAACGACACGGTAGGCGCAGGCGACGAAGGGGTCATCCGGCGCCGATTTCACCGGCTTCAGGTCAACGAAGGCCTGCAACGAAACGTCCTCGCCCAGATAGGAGCTGATCTGCTCGAGCGTTCTGTCGTGGGCATTCTCGCTGATGGAGCGGATGTCCACCGTGAACTCGGCGAAGTCCGGGACGGAATTGACGTTCATGCCGCCTTGCACGGTGCCGACGTTTATGCTGGGAGAGCCCAATAACGAATCCGGTTTCTCGTTGAAGCCGAAGTCCTCCAGTTTCGAGATCGCCTTGGCCGCCCGATAAATGGCGTTGACGCCTCGCTCCGGCATAGAGCCGTGGGCCGTCTTACCAGCGCTTTGGGCCCTCACCCAGAGCGCTCCGCGGTGTCCGATCGCAGGATAATTGGACGTCGGTTCCGCCACGAGAAGCCCGCTGGCTTTTCCCAGCAAGTCCGGCACGCCAGCCACGTAACGCGCACCGTCGCAGCCCGTCTCTTCGCCCGCCGTGAGGATCAGTAGCAGCCCTCGCTTCGGCCGTCGCTTCGCCGCGGCCACCGCGCTCGTGACGGCCACCGCCACGCCGCTCTTCATGTCGCTCGCACCGCGGCCGTAAAGCCGGCCGTCGCTGATCTCTCCGGCCAGCGGCTCGCGGGTCCAGGGCTGATGGCCAAAGGGCACGGTATCCAGATGGCCGGTGATCGCCAGAGGCGACAGCCCGGCGTCGCTTCCGGCCAAGCGGGCGATCAGCGTCGTGCGGCCCTCATCGAAGTCCTCGTAGGAGGTCTCGAAACCGGCTGACTCGAGGATTCGACCAAGATAGGCGGCGCAGTCGCGTTCGAAGCCCGGCGGGTTCACCGTGTCGAATCTGATCAGTTCCTGTGCAAGCTGGACTGGATCGGGGGGCAACATTCACGAGTCCTTCCTGGAGGACGAGGTCGGGCGTCGTCCTAAATGGCCAGGTAGGCCTGCATCACTTCGGATTCCGAAACCTCGTCCTTACTGCCCTTGGCGACGAGTCGACCCTTTTCGAGAATGATGCAGTCCTCGGCCATGCTGAAAACCATCGGCACGTTCTGCTCGACGATGACGATCGTCATACCTTCGCTTGCGTTGATCTTTTTCAGCGTGACGCCGATTTGGTGAACGAGTGTTGGCATGATGCCGTCGGATGGTTCGTCCAGCAGCATCACGCGCGGATCGGTCATCAGGCCCCGGCCAATGGCGAGCATCTGCTGTTCGCCGCCGCTCATGGTGCCTGCCTGCTGCTTCAGGCGCTCGGCGAGGCGCGGAAAGTAGTGCAGCACCTCTTCCTTGCGGTCGCGCTTGACGCGGCCGGAGGCGATACGGCCCATCTCCAAGTTCTCTTGCACGGTGAGCCGCGGAAAGATGCCGCGTCCCTGCACGACCGTCGTGATTCCGCAGCGGGCACGTTCGTGAGCAGCCAATCGGCTGATGTCAGTCCCGTCGAGCAAGATCTCTCCGGCCGTCGGAACGATCAGCCCGGCCAGAGCCCGGATCAGCGTTGTCTTTCCCATGCCGTTGCGGCCGAGGACGCCCAGCACCTTCCCGGTTTCGACATGGAAGGACACGTCGCGGAGCACCTTGATGCCGCCGTAGCCGGCGTCGAGATTCTTGATCTCGAGGGTCATCGGCTAGGTCCCCAGGTACACTTCCCGGACCTGCTCGTCCTGAGAGAGCTGCTCGAAGGAACCCTCTTTCAAGACTTTGCCCAGGTGCAAGACGGTAATCGGCGCCCGAAGGTCGCGGATGAAGTTGATGTCGTGCTCGATGATGATGACCGAGAGATTGCGGTCGCGTGCCAGTGAATTGACCAACTCTCCCGTGGCCGCGGTCTCCTCGGCCGTCATGCCCGCCGTCGGCTCGTCGAGGAGCAGCAACTCCGCCTCGATGCCGATCAGCATGCCGATCTCGAGCCATTGCCGCTGGCCATGGGAGAGATGCTGAACCGGCGTATCCCTATCGTCCCGCAGGCGAACCAGATCCAGCACCTCGTCGATGCGTTTCCGGCGATCCGCGGCCCCCATCTGGGTTCGGAGAACGGCGAGCTCCACGTTCTCGTAGGCGCTCAGGTTGTCGAAGACCGAAGGCGTCTGGAACTTGCGGGCGATGCCGATGCGCGCGCGTCGCACCACCGAGAGCGCCGTAATGTCGCCGCCCTTGTAGAAAATGCGCCCCGAGGACGGCGACAGATGGCCGGAGATCATGCTTATGAACGTCGTCTTCCCGGCGCCATTGGGCCCTATGACGCTGTGCACGCGTCCGGCCTCGAGCTCAAAGCTGACGTCCTGGTTCGCGACGAGGCCGCGGAAGTTCTTAGTCAACCTATCGGTTTTCAGCAAGGTCGACATACTAGTCAGCCTTTCCGCGTACGATCTGCAGCGCCCGAGCCACCAGCCCGGCCAAGCCTTCCTTGAAGAACACGATCACCAGAATGAAGATCACTCCAAGAACCAATTGCCAGTATTCCGGGGTGATTGCGCTCAGATAGTTCGACAGAGATGCGACAATAATTCCGCCCATGAGCGCGCCCAGCAGCGACGACCGTCCACCGATGGCGACCCAAACGACCACCTCCGTGGAAAACAGGACGCCGGCCAATGACGGCGAAACGAAGTTGGCATGGGTCGCATAGAGCGCCCCGGCAAAGCCCACGATGGCGCCGGAGAGAGCGAATGCCAGGGTCTTGTACGTCGAGGTGTTGTATCCCAGGGCGACCAGCCGGTCCTCATTTTCCCTGATGCCGACCAGAACCTTGCCGAAGCGCCCTGCCATCAGCCAGCGCAGGCCCAGATAGACCAACACGACGACGGGCAGCACGAAGTAGTAGAACGCCGCGTCACCGTAGAGGGACACCTCCCCCAGAGGCCCGAAGGCAAGCGACATTCGATCGACATAGAGGCCGTTCCATCCGCCGGTGAGCTGTGACTGACTGACGGCGATCTGCTCGGTAATGATCGACAGCGCGAGGGTGACCAGTACGAAATATGTCGCCCGAACGCCGGCGCTGAAGAGAAAATATCCGGCCAGCGCGGCGACGAGGCCGCCCAGCAGCACAGCGACGATGAGGCCCGCATAGGCGCCATGGACCGGGATCGCCTGCTGCATCACCAGCCCCATCGCATAACCGCCGATCGCGAAGAAGGAGGCCTGCCCGAAACTCAGGATGCCGCCATATCCCCAAAGCAGGCCGAGGGACATGGCCAGGACTCCGAAGAGCATGTATTGAGGCAAAATGTAGATGACATAGCCAGACATCACCGCCGGCAAGATGGCGAGCACGGCGAAGATCGGCAGCGCGATCCAGGTTTCGCCTTGCCACAGGCCGCGGGAGCGTCGCTCTCCCCGGCCTTGGCCCGAAGCGAGCGACACCTCCGTCATTGGCCTCTCATGAGGCCTTGGGGCCGGAATCGCAGGATCACGATCGCGACGAAAAAGACCGCGGCCTGCGCGACGACCTGGCTGGAGAACAGCGCGAAAAGCGTCTCGGCGCCGCCTATGAAGAAACTTCCGAGCATCGTGCCGCTGAGAAGTTGGCCGACGCCGCCGACGATCACGACGAAGAACGAGCGGACCAGAAACACGTTTCCGATGTAGGGATCAATGCTTAGCATGGGCGCGATCAGGCCGCCCGCCAGTCCCGCCATGAACGCGCCAAAGCCGAAGACCATCTTGTATGTCAGCGAGATGTTCAAGCCGAGAAGGCTCGCAACCTCACGGTTCTGGATCAAGGCTCGGATCTTGATGCCGATGGATGTGCGAAAGAACACGAACGCCGTAGCGACGATCAACAGAAGGGTTAAGCAGGCAACCGTCGTGCGATATGCCGGCAAGGTTACCGGTCCGAGCTCGACGGCGCCGGGTAACGGGGCGGTCACATTCCGGAAGTCCGTGCCGAAGACGATCTTTATGATCTCCGTGGCGATCAGAAAGAACGCCCAGGTCAGGAGCAGGGTATCGAAAGGCCGGCCATAGAAGTGCCGGATCACAATGTGTTCGAAAATGAGACCGACGATGCCGACGCCCACGCCAGCGAGAACGACCGCGAACACGAACGGGACTCCGCTCTGCGTCGCCGCCCACGTCAGGTAGGCGCCTAGCGTCAGCATGGCGCCGTGGCCCATGTTGATGACGCCCACGAGCCCATAGATAATCGCCAGCCCGAAAGCGGCGAGAGCCAGCACCATCGTAATCAGCGCGGCATCGACCACCACACTGAGCGCCATATCCATAACAAAGCCCTCTGCCGGCCGATAAAGCAGCGGGAGGCTCCGTGCGCCGCTTGTGGAGCCTCCCGACGCAGGTGAGGTCGCTCTAGAGCGGCAAGTCGCAGCGCGCGTCCAGCGGTTCGACCGCTTGGAAGGACTGCACCTCCGCGAACATGTCGTTCACGCCCGTCCAATCCGGCCGCACCTGCATGAGGTACGAGGGAACCACGATCTGGTTGTCGATTTCACGCATCTGTACCGGGCCCTGCGGTGCGCCATCGAAGCTGATGCCCTTCAGGTTTTCGCGCAGGGACTCGGTGCTCACCTCTCCGGCTTTCTCGATCGCCTTGGCCGCCATGTGCGCGGCGTTGTACATCGCCACGCCCACGGTGTTCATCAGGGCGTCCTCGCCGAACTTGGCCTTGAACCGCGTCAGGAAGGCCTCGTTGTTCGGGTGCTCGATGGACATGAAGTAGTCGAAGCTGACGTAGTCGTTGGCCGACACCTCGGGACCGAGACCGGACGTCACGACCTCCTCGTCGTCGACCGTCCAGAGGATGAAGTCGTCCTTCATGCCCGCGGCGGCAA